>JAYXXU010000363.1:0-4288 GCA_036019135.1 Pseudomonadota bacterium
CGTTTCACCACAGCAGGATAGCTACTGGGGTCGAGTAGGGTATGGGTGAGGGTCTGACAAATATGTTGTTGCCGTTCAGGATCACTCAGCAATGTACCCAAGCGATCCAAGACTACATAGGTATCCAACGAAAAATCTTTGGGTGCGGTGATAATCCGTGCATCCTGTACATCCAGATCCAATTGATCCAACACTGTGACGGTTGCCGCAAATAAATTCGGCTGATCTTGGGTATACACAAAGATCTGGACGGCATCGACGGACAGTTGCCGATGTTCACGCAGCAGTACCAGTGGTTCGGGGTTATCCGCATGCCGCAGCATCGCACTGGTGTGCCAGATCACATCACTTGGCCGTTCGCGTAAAAAATAATCATCGCCCAGTTCTTGCCAGATCTGTTCAATCGCTTCTGGATCGTAGCGATCTGCCAGTTGCTGCATGGCTTGGTCTTTGGTATCTTCGATCAGCGCCTGTCGTTCAAATGGGGTATCTAGGCCGCGCCGCAGGACTCGTCTGGCTTGAGCATATAGGGTGCGCAATAAAGACGCTCGCCATGTATTCCAGAGTTTTGGATTGGTGGCATTAATGTCCGCGACAGTCAGCGTGAACAAATAATCCAGATGCAGCATGTCACCGACTTTTTGGGCAAACTCTTGCACCACCTCTGGATCGGCAATGTCTTTTTTCTGCGCGGTTAACGACATCAATAAATGATTGTTCACCAGCCATGCGACTGTATTGGCATCACGTGGACTTAAGCCATGTGCGGTACAAAACGCGATTGCATCGGCAGCACCCAGTTCACTGTGATCACCGCCACGACCTTTGGCAATATCATGAAAAATCGCCGCCAGATAGACAATTTCTTTGCGCTCTAAGCGTTTAAAGACAGGGCTGACCACAGGAAACGCATCTTCAAACTCTGGATCAGCAAAGCGTCGCAGATTGCGAATCAACAGTAGCGTATGCGCATCTACCGTATAAATATGAAAAAGATCGTATTGCATCAGGCCAATGATTTGACCAAATGCTGGCAAATACTGTCCCAGAACGCCATAGCGCTTCATTGCTCGTAAGGTTTCATACAATCGGAAAGGCGCACGCAAAATCGCCATAAACAGCCCACGATGTGCAGCGTTTTGGCGAAAATTCTCATCGATTGATTTGGCTGCTAACATCAGCAAGCGCAAGGTTCGCGCTCGAATCCCCGTAATCTCAAGATTGCTCGAAATCTGAAAGAAAATTTCCAAAATTGCACTCGGCGTTTCAGCAAAAACGCGATGATGCCGTACCGCCAGTTTGCCACCGACCAGATCAAAACGATCATTCAGTTGGATGGTTTGAGATTGTTGATGTGGCGGCAAGCGAGGCTCAATCACTGACTCATAAAAATACGCCAAGAGCATTTCATTTAAGGTGGAGACTTTCATCGCGACACGATAATAGTCCTTCATAAATTGTTCAACAGCGGCATTTGGGTTGTCGGTATCAGTTTGGGCGTAGCCCATGCGAGCAGCGACATCACGCTGATAATCAAATAATAGACGGTTTTCGTTGCGGCGGGTCAGGCGATGCAGGTGATAACGCACACGCCACAAAAAATTCTCCGCATCACGCAGTTCACGGTATTCAAACTCACTGATAAAGCCCAAGTGCACCAAGTCATACAGCCGTACCACTCGAAAATGCCGCTTGGTAATCCAGCCGATTTGATTGATGTCGCGTAACCCACCAGGAGCATTCTTAATGTCAGGTTCAAGGTTATATTCGGTATCGTGGTGTTGTGCATAGCGCTGTTGTTGTTCTTGCATTTTTTGGTCAAAAAAACTACGGTCTGACCATGTTTGTGAGACCACACGCCTTGGCATTTGTGCCAACTCGGCTTCACCCGCCACTAAGCGAGATTCCACGAGGCTGGTGGCAACCGTCAAGTCATTAGCAATATCCAGACATTCTTCCAAGGTACGAACACTGACGCCTGGTGCTAATCCTACATCCCAAAGACTAGCGACGAAGGCAGAGATTTGCTCGCTCAATTCAGTAGACAAGGGACGTCTGCTGAGAATCATGATGTCAACATCTGAAAATGGCAACATCTCGGCACGGCCATAGCCGCCCACCGCAATCAAGGCGAGGCCATCTTGGGTCAGATTTTGACGCTGCCAGAGCAGTTGGAGTAGGCGATCAATTGCATCTGCCCGCGCCAGCACCACATCGCGAATATCATCGCCCATGGCCAATGCATCATCCAACGCCCGATCTAGTGCGCCGCGCCATTGATTTAGGCTACGCAATCCTTCTGATTCATTAAAGCAAGATTCAGGTGTGGGAAAAACCGGCAACGCCGTTTGCGAGGTGGACATGAGCGCAATCCCTTGTAAAAAAACACGCTAAGAATAGCAGAGCAGAATGGTTGGTTATAGCTAAAACCACGCCGAGATGTAGGTACTTGTACTACAAATACAAAAATGCCCATCAGCAATGGATGGGCATGTATATAAATAGGCCAGATCAGCTGATCAAGACTGAAGAAAGCTCAAGTCCTCTTCAGCGCGTGCAGTCAGCACCTCAATGCCTGTCTCAGTGACCAGAATCGTATGCTCCCATTGAGCAGACAACTTATGATCCTTAGTCACGACAGTCCAGCCATCACCGAGCAAACGGGTTTGCCATACGCCTGCATTCACCATCGGCTCAATGGTAAACGTCATGCCCGCCTCTAAGCGCATGCCTGTGCCTGCTTGACCATAGTGTAGGATTTGGGGGTCTTCATGGAACACTCGACCAATCCCATGACCGCAATATTCCCGCACCACACTAAAGCGCTGTGACTCGACATACTTCTGAATCGCTGCGCCAATGTCGCCCACATAAGAGCCTGCTTTGACCGTCTTCATACCACGGTACAGCGCTTCTTGAGCGACTTGGCAAATCCGTTTGGCCAGAATAGAGCCTTCCCCAATGATAAACATCTTGCTGGTGTCACCATGAAAGCCATCTTTAATCACGGTCACATCAATATTGATGATGTCGCCGTTTTTGAGGATTTTACTGTCACTGGGAATGCCATGACAGACCACATGATTGACCGATGTACAGATGACATTTGGAAAGGGCTTGCGGCCACGGCCACCGCCATAGTTTAAGCAAGCAGGTATCGCCTGCTGAACGTTGACGATATATTCATGACAGAGTTGATCAAGCGCCGCAGTTGAGATCCCTGCCTGAACATGCGGCGTGATCATATCCAATACCTCTGCGGCAAGGCGGCCAGCGATGCGCATCTTTTCGATGTCATCGGCAGAGCGAATCAGTGAAGTGGGCGGCGTGATAAGACTGTTCATAGGAGTGATCTGGGGCTTTGTCAAATACAAGAGGATATGGTATAAAGTGCGCCCTGTTTTCGCAAATGCTTTTAGTAAACACAGTTTAGATAACTGTAAGATGCGATGACAGGGAAATCCGCACATGCGCCGACACATCGTCTGGGTGCTTGTGCTTTTTGGCTTTGGTTTGTATGCCAGCCAAAATGCACGAGTGGACGTTGCGGGCGTATGGAGGCCTAACCCAATCTTTCTTTAGGTAATCTTATGTCAAGCTATCAAGTTAGCATGCGTGACCTGTTACAAGCAGGCGCTCACTTCGGTCACCAGACTCGCTTCTGGAATCCAAAAATGAAGCCGTTCATTTTCGGCGCACGCAACAAGATTCACATCATCAACCTTGAGCACACTGTGCCTGCGTTGAACGATGCCCTGAACTATGTCAACAACTTGGCCAGCAAAAAGAACAAAGTATTGTTCGTTGGTACCAAGCGTGCTGCCAGTAACATCATCCGCGAACAAGCACAACGTGCAGGTCAGCCGTATGTTGATCATCGCTGGTTGGGTGGCATGTTGACCAACTGGAAAACCCTGCGCCAGTCCATCAACCGTCTGAAAGAATTGGAAACCCAATCACAGGACGGTACATTTGCTAAGCTGACCAAGCGTGAAGCGCTTGAGCGTACCCGCGAAATGGAAAAACTAGAGCGCTCACTCGGTGGGATCAAGAACATGGGCGGTCTGCCAGACGCACTGTTCATCATCGACGTTGATCATGAAGCGATTGCGATTAAAGAAGCCAAAAACTTGGGCATTCCAGTGATTGGTATCGTCGATACCAACTCTAACCCAGATGGCGTTGACTACATCATCCCAGGTACCGACGACGCGATTCGTGCCGTGACTTTGTATGCCCGTGCAGTTGCTGATGCACTCATTGCTGGGAATGAGTACGCCCAGACTCA
>JAYXXU010000364.1:0-5875 GCA_036019135.1 Pseudomonadota bacterium
CGACGTGACTCGTGACGCTCAGTCCCGACAATATGCAAACCGCCTGCAGCCAACACGGTGGCATGACGCTCTTGCCATTCGGCTTCAAGACGAATCGCATCAGCTTCTGTTGCGTTAGGAATATTCGCTAGTTGTGCTTTCCAGTTACCGCCCAGCAAAATATCAGTACCACGACCCGCCATGTTGGTGGCAATGGTGACCGCCGACGGGCTACCTGCTTGCGCAATAATATCAGCCTCGCGCTCGTGTTGCTTGGCGTTCAAAACTTCATGCGCAATGCCAGCTTCTGTAAGTTTTTTAGACAGATACTCACTTGACTCAATCGTTGCTGTCCCCACCAAAACAGGTGCTTTTTTCTGCTGAATCTCAATAATTTCATTGATGATTGCATTGAACTTGGCTTCTTTGGTCAAAAAGATCAAATCGTTCTGATCCACACGCACCATCGGTTTATGGGTTGGAATCACGACGACATCCAAACCATAAATCTGACTAAACTCAGCCGCTTCAGTATCCGCCGTGCCTGTCATCCCTGCCAGCTTGTTGTACAGGCGGAAATAGTTCTGAAAAGTGGTGGTCGCAAGGGTTTGGTTTTCGTTTTGAATCCGCACGCCTTCTTTGGCCTCAACGGCTTGGTGTAACCCTTCTGACCAGCGACGACCTGGCATGGTACGCCCTGTATGCTCATCAACGATCACGATTTCTTCACCATCGACAATGTAATGCACATCGCGTTGGAATAAGTGGTGCGCCCGAATCGCGGCAGTCACATGGTGTAGTAGATTAAGACGACTCGGTGAATACAAGCTTTCGCCTTCACCGAGCAGCTCCAGCTTGGTCAGTTGGTATTCAATAAACTCATAGCCATCTTCATTGATTTCAATCGAGCGTTGCTTTTCATCGACCCAAAAATGTCCACCATCGGGTACTTTTTCTTCTTTTTGACGTTTAAGCAAGGGAGCGATTTCGTTGATCATGGCGTACAAGCGCGATGAATCCTCAGATTGCCCTGAGATAATCAATGGCGTACGTGCCTCATCAATCAGGATCGAGTCAACCTCATCAATGATGGCAAAGTTTAAACCGCGTTGTTTTTTTTCATCCAGCGAAAACACCATGTTATCGCGCAGATAATCAAAGCCAAATTCGTTATTCGTCCCGTAGGTGATATCGGCTTGATACGCCGCATGCTTTTCATGTGGTGGTTGCATCGAGTGAATTACGCCTACACTGAGTCCCAAAAACTCAAACAGTGGACGGTTCAACTCTGCATCACGCGCCGCTAGATAGTCGTTGACAGTAATAACATGCACGCCCGCACCGCTGATGGCGTTCAAATAACAGGCTAGCGTTCCCATCAGGGTCTTACCCTCACCCGTACGCATCTCTGCAATACGGCCTTCATGCAAGGTCATCCCACCAATCAACTGTACGTCATAGTGACGCATATTCAGCACACGCTTACCTGCTTCACGACACACTGCAAAGGCTTCTGGCAAAAGCTTATCTAAGGACTCTCCATCCTGATAGCGCTGCCGAAATTCGGCTGTTTTGGCTAAAAGCTCGGCATCAGACAATACAGAAATCGTCGGTTCTAAAGCATTCACTGCTTCGACGCTTTTACGCATCCGTTTGAGTTCGCGTTCGTTTTTGGTGCCGAAAATACTTCCGACCAGACTTGCTAGCATGGATGAAAACTCTTAATTAAGAAAACAGGTGGCCTCCGGCCTTGTCCCTATTATGGTGACAAGTCGAGGAAGTGCAAGGGGGGATTGTCAAAACTCAAGCCATCGCCACGGTTTCAGGTAGCTGATGACTGACCATCGCAGGCAAGCAAAACCTAAACACCGTACCCTGATTTGGGGTTGACTCGATTTGAATATGGCTGCCATGCCGTAGCGCAAACTGTTGACATAGCACAAGTCCTAATCCTGTACCTGTCTCACCACTAGTACCTTGCGTACTGCTGTTTTGTGCGTTGACATTGGCAATATTGCTTAAAATTTGCTGCACCTGCTCCATGCTCATACCCACACCCGTGTCACGCACTTGAATCTCAACCCGATCATCCAACTGGATCGCGCTGACATTAACTTGGCCACCATCTGGCGTGAACTTGACGGCATTGGAGACCAAATTGCGAATCATCGAGCGCAGCATGTTTTCGTCAGCATACAGGCGTAGATCTTTCGGGCAACTCAGTTGGAGACGAATGTTTTTATGCCGCGCCGCACCCGAAAGACTGCCTTCAACCAAGTCAAAAACACTCTCTAAACACAGTGATTTGGGCTGATAGGTTAAACGACCACTTTCGACCATTGCCCAATTCAGCAAATTTTCGAGCAGCTTGAATGCACCTGCCGCAGTATCGTGTAGGTAGCTGGCAATATTGCGAATCTCCGTATGAGACATCTCATCCAAGTCAGTGTCCAGCAACTCTGAAAAACCCAAAATCCCCTGAAAAGGGGCTTTAAGATCATGCGCAATAATTGAAAAAAATCGATCTTTACTTTGATTGAGTTGTTGTAATGCATCGGTCTGTTGCTCCAATTGTTTGGAGTGCGCAGACAATACCTGATTAGATAAATGCAATTCCATATTACGCATTACTTGGCGCGCCAATGCTGCCAAAGCATCCTGTTGCGCCACACTCAACTGCATCGGCTGATCATGCACAGTACATAACGCGCCGACCACATGCCCCTCTGGTGTGGTCAGAGGTGCAGCCGCATAAAAACGAATATTTTGTGCCAAAATTTCTGGATTGTCAGCAAAGCGTGGATCGTTCAGAGTATCCTCAACGATCAACAGTTGAGCTGGCCGATTGACCACATGCCCGCATAAAGAGTATTTGCGCGAGCCACAGCTTGGCATATAGCCCAATCGGGCTTTGAACCAGAGCTGATCCTCACCAATCAAACTAACCAAGGCCGTCGATGTGCCGCAAATCGTTGCCAATAGGCGAACAATATCCTCATAACTGGGCTCTGGTGCTGTACCATACAGGCCATATTGATGCAGTGCGGCCAGCCGCTCGGCTTCATTTTCGGCTAAAGGCGCGACTAACATAACGAATTCCTACACAACGATGCAGATCATCTAGTGTCAAGCCAACGCCTTTGGCACTCAAGTTGCGTGGCTTACCATAACTTGAGCGCCAATCGAACGAACATAACTGTCCAACAAAACCCTCAAATTACAGTAAAAAATACCACATTTACGCGACGGCTGCACGACTCAAACACATCGCAATCACGCCATCCGAATATCATCGGATCACAGCCATGATCAGCCAACCCTTAGGTATCAGATAGCCCCATCAACCGTGTGTCTCCACCTGCTGCGGTCAAGTCAGCACTGATACAGTGCTCGGTCGCAAACCGCAATAGATAATGGGGGCCACCTGCTTTTGGCCCCGTGCCAGACAAGCCCTGCCCACCAAACGGCTGAGACCCCACAATCGCCCCGATCTGGTTACGGTTGATATAGATGTTACCCACGCGCGCCCGCCGTGCAATCCGCCGCCAGCGCATCTCAATCCGACTGTGAACGGCCAATGTCAGGCCATAGCCTTTTTGGTTAATCGCATCCACCACCTGATCGATTTTTTCGACAGAATAGCGTGCCACATGCAAGATTGGGCCAAATGACTCTTGATTGAGTGCTTCAATCCCTGAGACTTCGAGAATGGTCGGTGTGACCCAATGCCCAGCGGGTAAGTCCGTCGGCAATGCCAGTTGATCAATCAATTTATGCTGCGCACGGAACGTCTCAATATGCGCCAACAAGCCCTGTTGTGCTTCCTGATCAATCACAGCCGACAGGTCAGTATCCAGATGGGTGGGCAGTCCAACCTTGAGTTCGGCCAATGCCCCCTGAATCATCGCCATCTGCCGATCATAAATTTCATCTTGTAGATACAGCACCCGTAAAGCCGAGCAACGCTGTCCTGCACTCTGAAATGCCGATGCCAACACATCACGCGTCACCTGCTCAGGCAAAGCCGAACTGTCCACGATCATACAGTTCAAGCCACCTGTTTCAGCAATCAATGGCACAATTGCACCATCGCGGGCGGCCAATTGTTGATTGATCAATTTGGCCACCTCGGTTGACCCCGTAAACACCACACCCGCTAGATTCGGTGCAGCCATAATGGCCTTCCCTAAACGCGCGCCATCTCCCGTCAGCAAGTGCAATTCATCACCTCGTACACCTGCTTCATGTAATAAACGAACTGCCGCTGCCGCAACTAGAGGCGTCTGTTCCGCAGGCTTGGCCAGCACGGTGTTACCCGCCGCCAGTGCCGCCGCAATCTGCCCCACAAAAATAGCTAACGGAAAATTCCACGGCGAAATACACAGCCATGCGCCTCGACCTCGCAACACCATTTGATTATCCTCACCTGTTGGTGCAGGCAATCTCAGCGGCAAATCAAATAACCGACGGGCTTCCCGTGCGTAATAACGCAAAAAATCCACCGCTTCACGAATTTCAGCGACTGCATCCTTCCATGTTTTACCCGCCTCCTCGACACAAAGCTGCATCAACATGATCCGCTGCTGCTCAAATAGATCTGCTGCTTTTTCGAGAATCATGGCGCGCCGCTCCACTCCAAGCGCCTCCCAACTCGGCTGGGCAGCAACCGCCAAACGTAAGGCTTGTAGCGCTTGCTCTGCTGTGGCTTCAATCACCTCACCGACTTGCTGTGTTGTATCCGCTGGGTGTAATAACGCGACTCTCTGACCTGCTAAAGCTTTGCCACCAATAATCGGCTGCGCCAAGCGATTCGGCTTGATCACCTGCAACCGATGCTGCACCGCTTGCAACACCAACGGATCAGTCAGATCTAAGCCCTTAGAATTGATACGTGGCCAAAACACATCCAATGGCTGCACAATATCGGGATGGGGTGCATAGTCATGGTGGGATGCTTGCTCAATCGGATCACGTACCAACTCACCAATCGGCAGCGCATCATCAACCATACGATTGACAAACGACGAATTTGCTCCATTCTCCAACAGGCGGCGTACCAGATAGGCCAACAGGTGCTCATGCCCACCAACAGGCGCATAAATCCGCGTAGCAGGTCGCCACTCACCACGTTCACTGACCTGTACATATAGCGGTTCACCCATACCATGTAGGCGCTGAAACTCAAACTCACGATGCTGTTGCTGATCAGCATAAGCCAAAATCCATGCCACAGTTTGCGCATTATGACTGGCAAAACAGGGATAAATCGACATCCCTGCATCAATCAAACTACGGGCGCAAGCCAAATAAGCAATATCTGTATGTAACTTGCGGGTAAACACAGGAAAAGTCGCCAAACCTGCTTCTTGGGCGCGCTTAATTTCTGTATCCCAGTATGCACCTTTGACCAATCGAATCATCAACCGATGACCTGAACGCTCGGCCAAATCCACCAACCAATCCACCACCGCACGCGAACGGCGCTGATAGGCTTGCACTGCCAATCCCAAGCCCTGCCAATCCTTGAGACTTGGCTCAAAGGCCAACTGTTCAATAATATCCAAAGAAATCTCTAACCGATCCACCTCTTCAGCATCCACACACAACCCAATGTTGGCCTGCGCCGCCGCCTGTGCCAACTGCAATAGGCGCGGATACAACACCTGATGAACATGCGCTGCTTTGGCAAACTCATAGCGCGGGTACAGGGCAGACAGCTTGACTGATACGCCCGCAGAACGAATACAACCTTGCCCCTTCGACGCCAGCCCCACCACCCGAATCGCATCTAAATAGGTCTGAAAATACCCGATTGCATCCGCGTCGGTATACGCGGCCTCACCCAACATGTCATAGCTGTAACGATAGCCACGTTTTTCCCAAGGTCGCGCCCGAT
>JAYXXU010000365.1:0-5848 GCA_036019135.1 Pseudomonadota bacterium
TTCATATGCAAACAATCGTCATCATTGGCGCAAGTCATGCTGCGGCGCAGTTGGCGGCAAGTCTGCGGCCAGATGGCTGGCAGGGCAAGATTGTGGTGATCGGCGATGAGGCGTATTTGCCGTATCACCGACCACCGTTGTCCAAGACTTTTTTGTCTGGTGCGCAACAGGTCGATGAGTTGTTGATTCGTCCAGCGGCGTTTTATCAAAAAAATCATATCGAGTTCCGGCACGGTCGGGTGGTTGCGATTGATCGGGCAGCACGCAGCGTGACACTACAAGATGGCAGTACGCTTGCGTATGACCAGTTGGCGCTGTGTACCGGTGCACGAGTCAGAACGGTGTCGCTGGCTGGGTCTGATTTGGCAGGTGTGCATTACCTGAGAAATATCAGCGATGTACAGGCGATCCAGCCATTGGTACAACCCAGTGCTAAAGCAGTGGTGATCGGTGGTGGTTATATCGGTCTGGAAACCGCCGCAGCATTGACCGAGCAGGGCATGCAGGTGGTGGTTTTGGAAGCAGCCGAGCGGATTTTGCAGCGGGTGACTGCGCCGGAGGTGTCGGATTTTTATGCGCGGATTCATCGTGAGCAGGGTGTGACGATTCATACCGGTGTGTCGGTCACGGCGATCACGGGTGAGGGACGGGCGCAAGCGGTGCTGTGTGCCGATGGTTCGGTGTTCGACGCGGATCTGGTGATTATCGGGGTCGGGGTTGTGCCGAATGTCGAGCTGGCGCTGGACGCGGGCTTGCAGGTGGACAATGGTATTGTGATTGATGAATATTGCCGTACCAGTGCACCGGAGATTGTTGCTATCGGGGATTGTGCCAATGCGTTTAATCCGATTTATCAGCGGCGGATGCGCTTGGAGTCAGTGCCAAATGCCAATGAACAGGCCAAAATTGCCTCGGCGACCTTGTGTGGCTTACAGCGGACTTCGAAGAGTTTGCCTTGGTTTTGGTCAGATCAGTATGATCTAAAATTGCAGATTGCCGGACTCAGTCAGGGTTATGATCAGATCGTGATTCGTGGCGATGTGCAGCAGGGGCGTAGCTTTGCGGCATTTTATTTGCAGGCGGGTCGCTTAATTGCGGCGGATTGCGTGAATCGCCCGCAGGAGTTTATGCTCAGCAAAAAGCTGATTGCGGCGGGTACGGCGGTCGATCCGTTGCGGCTGGCGGATGAGTCGATTGCGGTACAGGCGTTGATGGGGTAGCTTAAAACTACATCAGGCTAGATTTGCATTACGCTGATTCAGATGTTAATCAGAATGGCATCGATAGATACCTGTGAGAGCAAGTCAGGTGCAGCTTTGGCTTTGTGTAATTCACCACCCGTGATCGCAAACACGATGGGTAATCCATACCCATCTACGGCAAGATGGATCTTACTTGTCTTGCTACCTCGACTTAAGCCAATCGCCTCCTGATCGTGAGTTGCAGCACGTGCATTATGTTGATGTGCCTTGACGTAATTGCTATCCATAACCCCTACTCTATATCAGAGTCAGTAGATAAAACCCTGAGTATGCTTTGGAAAAAACCTTTTGCTGACCAGTCGTTGTATCTTTTGTAGAGATTAGGCTGCTGACCAAACTCAGTCAGGAGGTAGGTCTAGCCATGGACATTTCACCCACATTCTGTAGAGCATGGCTTCTACGGTGAGCCGTAAATTTGGTTTGTGATCAATGTCCTGTTGCTTGAGCATAGGAGAAATCTTTGCTCAATGTTGGTCGTTCAGCATAAAGCGTGGCATGGTGGACTCGGATGGGGAGAGCTTTAATTCTCTGAGTCTGCCTCCAATTTGCAATCAATATTTTCAAACGTCAACACACTCTAATGTAAAAAAACTAACATTAAAAAACACCTCTGCCAAAAGGTCTGGTAGCTATATTCGATGTCAAATATGATCTGGCTCACCTGCTGCGTTGTTAACTCATTCTATCAAATTTTGAGGACAGGCTTGACATTTGGTCAATCGACCAATATATTTCAAAATATGCATTTGGTCATTTGACCAATACCCGTTGAATTCTTGTGTGATATTTGCTGTGCCTGACCAAGGTGAAAAATATTGCTCAAGGTCAAATGTGATAGCAGGTTTACAGACATTCGATGCCTTTACAAGGAAACTCTCGCCATGACTCATATGATCAATATCCAGCCACGTAAGCCGCGGTTTGATTTAAGTGATGTTCCAGTTTTTTGGAACGACGGTGACCCGGTGTTAACACGCTTCTTTGATGCACTTTCTATTCACTTCCCCGATGGAGAGCGTTTTTTTATTCAGTCGGTGCGTAACTATCAGGATCTGGTCACAGATCCTAAACTGAGAGAAGATATCAAAAACTTTTTTCGCCAAGAAGCGCAACATGGCATTGTGCATGACCAGTATAATGCGGTGATGCAGTCGCAAGGCATTCATGTCGAAAAGGTCATCGCAAGATTCAAATTATTTATTCGGCTCTCCCAAAAACACCTGCCCGCCAAGTATCTGTTGGCCATGACAGCTGCCTTTGAACATATTACTGCTGTACTAGGCGAGGGTGCTATGGAGGGTGAGGGTGAGATGTTCAAGAATGCTCATCCCGCAATGCGTGCCATGTTCATGTGGCATGGGGTAGAAGAAGTCGAACACAAAACAGTAGCCTTTGATGTTTACGAAACAGCGGCAGGTGGGGGGTATTTCACCCGCGCATCTGCTTTGATTATCGGAACGCTACTGGTACATGCGGTGGTTGGCTCAGTTCTTTGGCATATGTTGAAAATTGACAAACTACAAGGTCAGCCATTGGTGCTTGCTAAGGGATTTTATCGCCTCTATGGACCACGTGGCCTGATTACCAGACTTATTCCACGCTATCTGGACTGGTTTAAGCCAGGTTTCCATCCTAGCGACACCGAAATCCCAGAAAAGGTTAATTCTTGGCTGGCTGAATATGATAAGCATCAAGACCCTATGGAAGCGTCACGAATTGTTTTTAATGTCCCCATTGCAAAAGCTGTATAGATCAGGAGAGACCGTGAAAGACTCGACTCGACTTGACCAAGTCGAGTAACCTGTCTTATTGATATAATGTTATGAGTCAAACTATGTTGAGTAGTGAATCTACGCGAGTCGAAGTTGCTGACCGCGAGAGAGTATTAGCCGCTTCTGCCAAGCTGTTTCGAGAAAAGGGTTTTGAGCGTACCAGTGTGCGAGAAATTGCCAGTGCTTGTGGTATTCTTCCAGGCAGTCTGCATTACCGCTATCGTAGTAAAGACGATATTTTGGTTGATATGATGCGGCTTGCTATTGAGAGAACTATTTACAGGATTGTTGAGGCGACTTCCGCGATTCAAGATCCACTCAAAAAAATGCAATCGGCACTGCAGACACATGTCGATATCCTTATGTCGGGTGACGATATGGTTTATGTGTTGTTGTTTGAGTGGCGCTCGGTACATGGAGTCGCACGTGAGCAGATTATTGCTGAGAGAGACAGATACGAGCGATATTGGCAGACAATTCTTGATGATCTGCAGTCTTATGGTTGTATCCGAAACGATGTGGATGCAGATCTGTTAAGACTGATTGGGCTAGGAGCAATAAACTGGGCTGCCACTTGGTATAAAGAAAATGGTAAGTACAATCTTGAACAGATCGCGGATGCGATATGGCAGATGATGACAAGAGGCATCCTTAATCCAGATTTTCACGAAGAGGCAAAAAACCTGTGACCAACTATAAGACTCCATCCCGTATCACGCACGCCATCGGGAGGCATTGTGGCA
Organism: Pseudomonadota bacterium; assembly: GCA_036019135.1. GTDB lineage: Bacteria > Pseudomonadota > Gammaproteobacteria > Pseudomonadales > Moraxellaceae > JAYXXU01. Next base: position 3,778 of record JAYXXU010000365.1, read on the forward strand.
GCTCCGCAATTCGTGATTTGCTCGAGTTTAATGGGCTGAATATTTCCGAGGCCATGTGCTTTGGATTAGGCTCAGGGCTTGGCGTGACCTATTTGGAAATGGCTGACGCCCCTGTGCCATTTTTAGTGCATGTGCGGTCTTTGGGGTTTGAAGCGCGCGTATTTGAAAGTATCGGTATACCCTTTGAGTGGCAAACCTTCGAGTCACCCGAATCGGCAGCCACCGCGCTGGAGAAATGTTTGGATGCGGGTCACCCCACCCTGTTGCTGACGGATATTTTTTATTTACCTTACTTCAACAGCAGCACGCACTTTCCCGGTCACGCCATAGCCGCTTGGTCGAGAAATCCAGAGACAGGTGCGGTATTTGTCACCGATACCGAGCGTCCGAGTGTTTTGTCGGTGACGCGAGAGGCACTGACCCGCGCACGTTTTTCTACACAGCCCCCATTTATTCACTATGGCAATATGTTCACGCCCACCGCGTTTCAAGGCGAAATTACCCCCGAGATGATTACCGGTGTCATCCATGACAACGCCAAGTCATTAGCTGTGAGTGGCATATCGGCACTGGAAACATGGCTGGCCGAACTGAGTCGTTGGGGAGCCACAGGCGATTGGCACTGGACGACCCGATTTGCCTACCAAATTATTGAAAAGCGTGGCACAGGTGGCGGCGGCTTCCGCAAAATGTACGCTGAATTCCTTGATGAAGCGGTTCACTATGACGCAAGTGTACAGCAATATCGACTGCCCCTGTTAATGAGGGCTTGCGAAAAAGCATGGACGGCATTAGCCATGTGTTTGAAGTCTGCCTCGGAAAGCACAAACTTTCCATATGCCGCCATTGAAGAGGCCATTGTGGCGGTGATGCAGGCCGAACGTAATTATACAGATGCCGCCCTTGCACTTTGAGACGTGCCGCTAATTTTTTCGCAATAAAATCAGCCAGCAATGGCGGGAGTTCAAAAATGGACAGTAATAACACGGCACACCTGACCATGGCTAAGGCGTTTTTTGGTACTAATCACCCTTTATTCAATATGTTCAATATTAGTGTTGGTGCAGTGAGCGATGGTCATGCCGAGATGACGATGCCCTTCTCTGAGCAACTCTCTGACCGTAAAGGCTCACTGCATCGAGGGGCTTTGGTGACGCTGCTGGATACGACTTGCGGCTTATCTATTTTTTCGTCATTGCGGTCGTTAGAGCCGATTGCCACTATTGATTTGCGTGTCGATTTTTTGCGACGTATTCCCTCTGCGGTAGGTTTAAAGGCGATAGTGGATTGCATTGGTAGAACCGATACGGTGGCCTTTATCACGGGCCGAGCGGTTGCAGAAGACAGTGGTGAGCTACTGGCTACTGTCACTGGTTCTTTCGCAATCGGCACGATGGGACCCTCTTTTGACAGCAATGAAGCGCGAGGCGAGTGATATGAGTATAGTAAATCAGATGAGCGCGGAAACACCCCCACTAAAATTGTGTGACGAGCCTTTTGTCGATTTTCTAGGTTTTCGTGAGGAAATGCAACATGGAGAAATACAGTACTTTATGGACTTTCGTGATTCGCATATCGGCAACCCGATGATTGGCACGTTTCATGGCGGCATTCTCGCGAGTTTTGGTGAAGTGGCCGCCGCCGCCTATCTTGCCCGTCAGCGTGGTGATAATGAGCTGCCCTTATGCTCCACGATGACCTTTGATTACCTGCGGCCAGCATTTATAGGTACGTTACAGGCAGTCCCCAGTATTGTTCGTGCGGGTCGGCGCATTACGACAGTATCGGTTCAGTTACTACTTGATGGCAAGTTGGTTTGTATCGGTCGATTCCTGTTTACGGTTAGCAGCAAATAAAATTGGAGCAAGCTCAGTTCAGGATGCCGACCCTGTTTTACTCAGAAAAATTTTCAATAGATAGACAAATAATATCAAATAGCTGGAACTACTACTGATACCGATACAGCGTTGGCGCAGAAATCCCAAACTCCTTCGCCAATGCTCGCTTGGTTTTGTAGTCGCCAGATTCAAGACGTTGATGCAGCAGAGCCACTTGTTCAGGAGTCAGTGAC
>JAYXXU010000366.1:0-2317 GCA_036019135.1 Pseudomonadota bacterium
CTGGATCCTTATCCAGGGCTAAAATTTCAGAGTATGGAGGACAACCACCAAGTCCCAGACGTGATTGTTCGTCAAAAGAACCAGCGCTGGGAAGTGCAGCTCAATACCGATATTTTGCCAAAACTACGGGTTAATCCATTTTATGCAGGCATGATCAAGCGCGCTGACCAGAGTGCCGATAACCAATATCTGCGCCAGAACATGCAAGAAGCACGTAACTTTATTAAGAGTATTGATGAGCGTCACAAGACATTGTTGAAGGTGGCAACCTGTATTGTTGAGCATCAGCGGGCATTTTTAGAACATGGGCCTGAAGCGATGAAGCCGCTAATTCTGCGGGATATTGCCGATGAGACGGAGCTACACGAGTCCACTGTGTCACGGGTGACCACCCAAAAATTTATGCTGACGCCGCGTGGTTTATTTGAGCTGAAATACTTTTTTTCGAGTCATGTTGGCACCAGTACGGGAGGTGAGTGCTCCTCAACGGCGATTCGTGCCATGATCAAAAAGATGGTCAGTGAGGAGAACCCGCGTAAACCATTATCAGATAATGTCATCGCTGAAAATCTGCAAGCCACAGGGATTGATGTTGCACGCCGAACCGTTGCAAAGTATCGGGAGTCGCTGAATATCCCTTCGTCCAGTGAGCGTAAGCGGTTGATTTAATGCACTGCTGAGTTGGTGTGTTCAAGATCGGTTAAGTTTTTTGAAATTGAATTGAGGTCAGGCATTGAGTATTTCGGGTCGTGTGTTATTGGGATCGTGTTCATTGTTTTTGAGCAGTACATTGGTGCTTGCTGCGGAACGCTGTCCCGAAAACTATTGGCAAGGTCAAGCACCTGTCATCTTGAACCAAAACATGAAAGCCAAGACGCGTCCGCTGTGTTTTAATGGTTTTACTGTGATGCATTCAGGGGTGACACGTACACCATTGTGGGCGGCCCATCATTTGACTGCTGTCGAAATTCAGAGTGCGCGTGAGATTGATCGACAAGATAGCTTTCGTGCAGAGACGCGACTACCGACCAGTGAGCGTGCAGAATTATCGGACTATCGTGGGTCAGGCTATGATCGTGGTCATCTGGTGCCGAATGGCGATATGGCTGATCGGGAGCAACAATACGACAGCTTTAGCTTGGCAAACATGATGCCGCAAAGCCCGAATAATAATCGGGTGATTTGGAATAACCTAGAGCAGGCATTACGCGGCTTGGTACTGCAAGAGCAAGAGGCTTATGTGGTGACGGGCGGCGCTTTTCTCGGCCAACGTCTACAAAAAATTGGACAAAATGGGGTGTTCGTCCCAACGGATACCTTTAAGGCCGTTTATTTTCCCAAGCGCAAAGCGGGCAGTGCCTATTGGGCGCCGAATGATGAGTCTGGCCGAGTCGAGGTGATTACGCTGGCCGAGTTAGATCGTCGGCTAGGCATACAGGTATTTCCTGCTTTGACAGATGCAGTGCGTCAGCAAAAAGTGGCGTTGCCACTGAGTACCGCAGGTCAGCCGCGCGTACCGCGCTCTAGCAGTAGTAATGATACCCCGACAGATAACAATCCTAGTCCAAACTGGTTGCAATTGCTCTTGAGTCTGTTGCAATCTTTGATTCAATTGTTCACTGGAAAATAAAATCATGACAACTGCTCACACACAGATGGATTTACCATTTCAGCCGTTTGCTGATGATAATGCGAGTTTTGGGATCGATGGTTTAACGCTAGAAAACCATCCTGATCGTGTGGTTTTGTATGGTAACTTGGAGTTGACTCGCGATCAGGCAGGGCTAGCATATGCACGGCGGCTCAGCGCGCTGTTGGCCGAAACGGTTGCACAGTTAGAGGCGGCGGGTGAACAACTGCCTGACCAGATTGCTCAGCCAACCGTTGAGACAGTAGACAACCCATTTCTATAACCATCTTTGAGTCGATTGCACCCCATGCCCCATTATACTGTACCGACCAGCCCAGCCGCTTGGCTATCCGTGACAGACTTGTCGGTGCGTTATGTTGACCAGTTGGTGGTAGATCATGTCAGTTTTGGCTTGGCACAAGGTGAAATTGGCTGCTTATTGGGGGCAAGTGGTTGTGGTAAAACCACCATATTACGGGCATTGGCAGGACTAGAGCCGATCAGTCATGGCGAGATTCGTTTACATGATCAAGTGCTGAGTTGCGCGGCACATGTTGTGCCACCACAACAGCGCCAAATGGGCATGGTGTTTCAGGACTATGCGTTGTTTCCGCATCTGAATGTCACCGAAAATATTCAATTTGGCCTAAAAGGCTGGCGTAAGGCCGAACGGCAGCAGCGAGCTGA
>JAYXXU010000367.1:0-6595 GCA_036019135.1 Pseudomonadota bacterium
CTCAGTGTCATGATCTAAATAAAAACTACGAACCACGCCCGTTTGGATCAACACTAAATGCTGAAATGCGCGATGCTCAACAAACAAACACTCACCTTTTGCCCAATGCTGTACTGGGATCTGTGCAAATTGCGCGGCCAGCCCTTCCCGCTCAGTTGCGCTCAACTGTGGCAGCAGATCCTCAACTAAAGCCATCACACTCATCTGGCAATATACTCCCCACAGCATTACATGGTCGCCAATCGTCCCATACCCTTGTCATCTCAACCAAACCACAACGATCCGTTGCTCAACGTGTATGGTTTGGTCACGCATACACACTTGTCTTTAGAACATTGACCCAACATGCTATGCCTTCATACAAGAACAGAGTAATCGAGGTTTGAGATGCGTCAATTATTGCCCAAAGCCCCCCAAGCAGCCAAAACCTTCATCAGCAAGGTGGGTCAGCGTGCCAGAAAATTGGCCGACCAAGCAGGCGAAAAACTGGGCGATATCAGTAACTTTGATCAAGCCAAGCAAACTGTTACTGAGCAAGGCATTGCAGCACACAATACCCATCGCTCGATTCAAACCATTCGTCAACAATTGCCAGCTATGTTTGGCCTTAGTGCCCTTAAGGGTGGCAAAACCCTACAACGGGTCAGTAGTACAGTGATTCCGAATCGCGTTAAAGATGGTATGACTGAATTTTCGCTAGATCGTTTGGCTCAACTGGCACAGTACCTAAGTGACACCGATCTGCCACTGTTGCACCATGATGCCACCACCCCACGCACACTTGCCCAAGCAGATGTGTTGGCGGATCTGATTGCTGACCGCAACCGTCTGTTGGCTGCGGCTGAAGGTGGTGCAACGGGAATGTTTAGCCTGATAGGGATGCTGATCGACTTGCCATTGTCGTTGATCATCGCACTCCGCACCATCTATCAGACCGCTGAATGTTATGGTCAAGATTTGTCTGGCGAAGATGGGTTGCAGCAGATTTATGCCATTCTTGCCAGCATTGACTATAGTAGTGTCAACGAAAAACAAACGGTGATGGCAGGTCTGGGTACACTCAACACCGTCATGGCACGCCAAGGCGGCATTGCCAGCCTATTGCCGAAGATCCTACACATTCTCAGCAACAATCCGATTGCTGAACGAGTGGCTAAGCCTGTTCTCACCCGTGTCAATGCACAAACGGGGTTTATCAGTCGCTTTTTGCCGATTGTTGGTGCAGTGACTGGTGCAAGCTATAACACGCAGATGATCAACTCGGTGGCTGCGGTAGCGCAACAGGTGTTTCGTGCGGCATATGAACAACAGTTTGGCCTTGAGAGTCTGGTTGATCCAGAAGAACTACAACCAACGCCCGTCAGTTCAGCATCGCTGAATGCCGATGTGGCAGCATTGCCTGCTGATGAGTTGGTAAAAGGGGTATTTGGTGCTACGGCTGCCGAAAACGCACCTTCAGAACAACATCATCCCGAAAAAACCAAGGTGATTCGTGTGACTAAAACTGCCGATGGTGAGATTGTGCCGTCGGGTCGGGATTAAATACTCTAAGCCGTATTTGTGCTCAATTCAGTACAAAAAAACTGGATTGAGCACTGTGATACTGGATCTGTGAGCACAGCCACCACATCTCAGCAAACACATAAACTTAGTCAAAATAACGTATGATTTTTTCGACCCAACTGCGTAACGCCACAATATCCATCAGTAAATCAAATGCACCCGAGGCTGGCGGATAGTCCCCATCCATCCGATCCAGAATCTGACTGGTGTCATACAATAACCAACCAATAAAAATCACTGTACCGACGATACCAAGCAGCAGGCTTAAAAAGCTGACTTTGATAAACAGCAGCAGCAAGCTGCCAGCAATCAAAAACCAAAAGCCATACGACAGCTTGTCGCGCAAAAAACTAAAGTCGCGGTCTGAAGAAAATACGTAGGCGGTCACAGCGGCAAACACCAATACAGTCAACACGGCGGAGGTCATGAACAGCCCTGCATTGGCGCGGGCTAACTGACCAAAAAACAGCCCTGTAATCACAATAAAAACGGGAAAAATCAGCTTAATCGGCTGACGTAGTCCAAACCAGCCACAGACAATCCACAGTAAGGAATCGATCAAGCCCAACGGCCAGCGCAAGGACTGCGGCAATACAAAGTAAGAAAACACCCCTAGCACAAACATACTACTCAAACCGACCAAAAAAATCAGATAGGTTTGCTTGATGAATGCCAACTGTGGTGGCGTGAAATCTCTTGGTAGTGCAATCATTTAGAATCATCCTGAGTATATCTTCTGACTTTTGTCAGTAGACCTTTTGCGAAAGTCGCAATTTCCCTATGTTCAGCAGCATCCGAAGCCTTGTGACTCAAGCCTTCTGGCTGGTTAAAAAATGACTTACGCAAGAGGTCTAGTGTCGCTGTAGCATTGCACAACACCAAACTGCTAACAACTTATTTTAAAAGATAAAAAGCCTTTTTCTGAACAAACATTTCGTCGAACACAATGATGTGGGCTGCAACTCGACGGATTTGGATTGAAAAATCCAATAGAGCGGCCTAAGCTGCAAGAGAGCAGTTAAAAAACACTCAATATGTCTGCTGCCAAATGCACGATGAGCTTTCTATTTATTGTGGCGTTTGATATTCAGATCTTGGTCAGGGAGTCATCTCATGCTATCCAGTCATCGCTCACGTCACAGCTTGCTCCTTGCCGCTGCCTTGACGTTATTACCACTCATTAGTAGCTCAGTCATCGCACAAAAACCCGTTGTGGTGGCCAATCAGATCTCTAAACCAGCCTATATCATCGAAGTTCGACGGCAACTGCTTGCCGCTGGAAGCAGCAGCGTCAATACCGAAGCGATTTTAAGCCGTATTAACAGCATGAATATGAGCGAAATTATTCAACTCGCTGATACTGCCAATGCCAGCCAACTGGAACGACTGATGCCAGGCATGGTCAGTTCGGCAGCCAATGCCGCCAGAAATCCAATAGATGCAGCCCGAGCCGCAGGCAGTAACTCAGGCAATAATGCAACTGCTGGTGCTGTCAAAGGACAGACCAGTATGGGTGGCGGCTTTGTTGATAAAAGCGGTTATGCCTCGGTCGATCCCGACTCTTGCTTTGCCTGTAAAGCCACCACTTCACCGAGTGGCCAAACCCCACATGACACTGATCCATCAACTAAGACGGCAGGCAATGGCGATAAAATGGAAACGTTTTCGGATGGCAGTGTTCGTTTCTCTGATCCTAAGACTGGAAAAGCCAAAGAACATTATAATGCTGGAGGACGCTTCGTTCCCGATCCCTCTAAGCCGAAGAACTCAACCACACCGAACCCAGAACGCCAAACTCACTCAGGTATCATTACCAGAGGTGACATCAAGGGCATCGCGGCACGGCGCGGCAGCAACATCACACCGACTGGTGAAGAGAGTACAGGTACGGGTGGTGGTATCGTAGCAACGCGTACCAGTACGTTAGGACTCTTTACGGAGAACAAATCGGAACAACGGATCAGCACCGCTCAACTGCAAGAGATCCTGCGCCTGAGTGTCGAAAAACTTGGCCCCAAGCTCAGATAAGCAAGCGATCTGTGGTCGGCTGTGAGCAGCAATCGACCACTGTTTTTAAGCATTGAGCTACTGTTCTGGTTTTCGTAGTCCGCGAACATGTCACGACAGGCAATCGTGGCTGTTTGTTGTGCTTTAGCCTCGGCTTGCTGCCCCATCTTCAACAACTCATTAGACCTGTTACGGCCAACGCTGAATACCATTTAGACATTTTTATCCTAGGCCACTGCCGCACACAATCACTTTTGCCCTTGCCCCGCGTCTTCTCTATACTTGGGGCAATTTTTTGCATCGAAATGGACTGCCATGAGCAAGGCAATTTCTGACCTGACTTTTCAGGAACTGATTTTATCGCTACAAAACTTCTGGGCACAGCAGGGTTGTGTCGTGCTGCAACCCTACGACATGGAAATGGGCGCAGGTACGTTTCACACCGCGACGTTTTTACGCGCACTCGGCCCCGAAACATGGAACGCCGCCTACGTGCAACCGTCGCGCCGCCCCAAAGATGGCCGCTATGGCGAAAACCCGAACCGCCTACAGCATTACTATCAGTTTCAAGTGGTGTTAAAACCCAATCCCGCCAACATCCAACAACTGTATCTCGACTCACTGAAGGCCATCGGCATTGATCCGCTGGTGCATGACATTCGTTTTGTCGAAGACAACTGGGAATCACCGACACTCGGCGCGTGGGGCTTGGGCTGGGAAGTCTGGCTCAACGGCATGGAAGTGACTCAATTCACCTATTTTCAACAGGTTGGTGGGGTCGAATGCTATCCCGTCACAGGCGAAATCACCTACGGTCTCGAACGACTGGCGATGTATTTGCAAGGTGTGGATTCCGTGTATGACTTGGTCTGGACGCGTGGTCAGTTTGGCACGGTCACCTATGGTGATGTATTCCACCAAAACGAAGTCGAGCAATCGACCTATAACTTCGAACATGCCAACGTCGCCAAGCTGTTTGAACTGTTTGATTTTTATGAAGCGGAGTCAAACAGCCTGATGGCTGCCGAACTGCCCCTGCCTGCCTATGAAATGGTGGTCAAAGCCTCGCATACCTTTAACCTCCTCGATGCACGCGGTGCGATTTCGGTCACCGAACGGCAGCGTTATATTCTGCGGGTGCGTACCTTGGCACGTGCGATTGCGCAAAGCTATGTGAAAGCCCGCGCCAAACTCGGCTTCCCGATGGCAACTCCTGAACTCCGCGACGAAGTGCTGGCACAACTGGCTGCACAAGAGCAAGCCGAAGCACTCAAAGCCCATGCCGAACAGCAACAGACACAACAATCTGAAAAACAGCAACAGCAAGCCCAACAGGAGGCAAAATAATGTCCAAGCATACCGTCCTGTTTGAACTCGGCTGTGAAGAACTGCCACCAAAAAGCCTCAAAACCCTACGCGATGCACTGCAACAGGAAGTCAGTACACGCCTTGCCGCGATTGGCCTGCATGCCGAGCAAGTGTTGGCCTATGCTGCGCCACGTCGTCTGGCGATTGTGCTCAATAACATCGATGCACAACAAGCCGACCACACCGAAGAAAAACGTGGGCCTGCGGCAGTCGCGGCGTTTGATGCTGAGGGCAAACCGACCAAAGCGCTCGAAGGGTTTATGCGCGGTGCAGGCATCACGGTTGATCAGCTTGAGCGCGTTGATACCCCAAAAGGTGAATGGCTGGTCTACCGCAAAACCCTGAAAGGTCAACCGCTTGAAAGCCTACTCCCTGCGCTATTGCAAGACGCACTGAACGCGCTGCCAATTGCCAAACGCATGCGCTCGGCTGCCAGTCGTACTGAGTTTGTGCGTCCCGTGCAGTGGGTGGTATTGATGAAAGATGATCAGATCATCCCCACGACCATTCAGGATTTTGCCGCCAGCAACATCAGCTACGGCCATCGTTTCCATGCGCCACAAGCGATCACGATCAGCCACGCTAGCAATTATCTGGAGCAACTACGCGCTGCCCATGTGCTGGCGGATTTTGATGATCGGCAAGCGGTGATCAATCAGCAAGTGCAACATCTGGCCGCCGAAGTGGATGCGGTTGCCTTGATGCCAGAAGCGTTGCTGGATGAGGTGACAGGCTTGGTTGAATGGCCGGTTGCCCTGCGCGCCAGCTTTGAAGCACGCTTCCTGCATGTGCCGCAAGAAGCGTTGATCTCGACCATGCAGGACAACCAAAAGTATTTTTGCTTGGTTGATCATGCCGGTAAGTTGCAGCCGTATTTTATTACCGTGTCGAACATCGAAAGCAAAGACCCTGCGCAGATCATTGATGGCAATGAAAAAGTCGTGCGTCCACGCCTGACCGATGCGGAGTTTTTCTTTAAACAAGACCAAAAGCAGCCGCTGTTTGCCCGTCAAGTCAAACTGCAAAACATGATTTTCCAAGCTCAACTCGGCACGTTGTGGGACAAAGCGGAACGGGTCGCCAATCTGGCCGCGTTTATTGCCACCCAGATCGGCTCTGACATCGAGCAGACCACCCGCGCGGCACTACTGGCCAAAATGGACTTGGCGACCGAACTGGTCGGTGAATTCCCTGAGCTGCAAGGGATTGCGGGCAGTTATTACGCCAAACTTGAAGGCGAGCCACATGAAGTGTCTGAGGCGATTCGTGAGCAGTATTTGCCGCGTTTTGCGGGTGATGTGTTGCCACAAACGCAGGCGGGTTTTGCGGTCGCCTTGGCAGATCGCTTGGATACCTTGGCGGGGATTTTTGGGATTAACCAAGCACCGACAGGCAGCAAAGATCCGTTTAGCTTACGGCGTGCCGCGATTGGGATTTTGCGTCTGTTGATTGAAAAGCAAATCGCGCTGCCACTGACGGCATTGGTCGGTATGGCGGTCAAAGGTTATGAAGGCAAGATCAAAGACGGCATGAAAACCCTGACCGATGCCAGCGAGTTTTTGCAGGGTCGCTATCGGGCGATGTACGAAGATCAGGGCATTGCGGTCGATACCATTTTGGCGGTACAGGCGCTCAGTCCTGATTCACCGTTGGATTT
>JAYXXU010000368.1:0-4556 GCA_036019135.1 Pseudomonadota bacterium
AATGCTCAAAAAACAACCCATTGACCCAAGTTATCCACAGCTTAACTTCATTCTCTCCCCTGTGGATAACTCTTGTGGATAACTCTGTGGATAACAGTGTGGATAAGTTTAATACAAAAGTTATCCACATTTTGTCCACAGCTTTTCCACAACCTTATCCACAACATAAACATTTGTTTTTTTTTAAAAAAAACAACTTATCCACAGAAAAATCCCTCCCTAATAATAATAATATATAAATTTAAATTTAATAAATTTATGATTAGCCCAACCAAAAACTGTGGATAAGTCAAAAAATGGCTGTGGATAACCAGATAGATTGATGTTTTTTTGACCAAACCGATTTCTCCCCTCCCCCATCCACGATTAATCGATTGATCACAATCAACCAAGACGCCAGTTATCCACAGGATCAGGGCGGATATTTGCTAAAAAATGATCAAATGGTTTGACACATCCACAGCAGATCAATAGAATCACTTTCTTTTTTGCTTACCCTTGGGTGCTTTCATGAAACGTACTTTTCAGCCCAGCCAGCTTAAGCGCAAACGCGTTCATGGTTTCCGTGCTCGTATGGCCACCAAAAATGGCCGTCAAGTGCTGGCTCGTCGTCGTGCCAAAGGCCGTCACAGTCTTACTGTCTGATACGCGATGTAAAGCGTGTCATGCGTTCTGAAGGAGTGCATGATGGCTTTTTCATTTCGGCCTGAACATCGGCTGCTTCAGGCCGCAGAATTTCAACAAGTCTTTGATCAGGTGCAATGTAAAGTTCACCAATCTGGTTTTTTGTTGTTAGCTGCTCAGCACCAGCCGTCTGCTCGACTTGGATTTGTGATTGCAAAACGTAAAATCCGACGAGCGCACGAAAGAAATCGAGTTAAACGACTAGCCCGTGAAAGTTTTCGCCAGCATCGCGAGATACTTCCTGCGTTTGATATTGTGCTGATGGCCAAGCCTGAGGCGGTATCGCTCAGTAACACTGATCTACATGCTCAGTTGTCACGTGCTTGGAGCATGTTGGCTCAAAAAGCCAAACTAGTTCGCCCAGTACCTACAACTGGACTGTCTGAATGAAACGACTAATGCGGCTGTTGATACGTTTTTATCAGGTTGTCATTAGTCCTGTTCTAGGCCCCCGCTGCCGTTATTATCCAACCTGTTCTCAATATGCGTTAGAAGCAATTGCCAAACATGGTGCTGGCAAAGGGGCTTGGCTGACAGCGCGGCGGTTAAGCCGCTGTCATCCTTGGGGAGGTTATGGCTATGATCCTGTACCACTGCCAAAAGGCCAATATTTTTATATTGCAGCGAGAAAAACACGGTGCTGTCATCCCCCTATTCCTTTTAAGGCCTAAACTTGGGCTGTGCATTTTTCTTTTTGATTTGAGGTAATGATCATGCAGCGATGGGGTCGAGTACTGATTTTGCTGGCCATGCTAGTCACAGCGTATTTGCTGGTGTTGGCGTGGCAAAAAGACTACGGCTCAGAGGCAGCCGCACCTGTTGCACCAACGACGACTACCGTGACCACTAGTAGCGATGTGCCTGTGGTACCGGTCACCGCAGCGACAACTGCAACGGATATTCCTGTCGTGGCTGAGTCGGTTACGGTACTGCCAACGGATAGTCCTGTTGTTACTGAGCCTGCGAATGATGCGGGTTTGATTCAAATTGAGACCGATGTCTATCGGCTCTGGGTGAATCCGCGTGGTGGCGATGTGGTGCGTGCCGAGTTATTACAGCATCGCCGCAGCAAAAACTCTGATCAGCCTTTCTTGCTGCTTGAGGAAGGTGAAGGCCGTACCTATGTTGCACAATCAGGTCTCGTGGGCGCAAATGGTCCAGATGCAGCCACAGAAGGTCGTCCGCTATACCAAGCTGCGCAACCTCGCTATGTGTTGGCGGCAGGTCAGTCTGATCTAATCGTGCCATTGACTTTTGATGCAGGTAATGGCGTTGAAATTGTTAAAACTTTTGAGCTGAAAGCGGGCGAATATCCGATTCGAGTCAATCATCGGGTGATCAACCGTGGTGAGCAAGCATGGCAAGGCTTGATGTTTGGACAAATCAAGCGTGATGCCACGGTTGATCCCAGTGTCAGTAGCCAAGGTTTTTTTGCGATTGGAACGTTCTTAGGTGGTGCTTGGGGTATCCCTGACGAAAACTACAATAAAATGAGCTTTTCAGATTTTACCAAATCACCGCTAAATATCCCTGCTCAAGGGGGTTGGGTTGCGATGGTGCAACATTATTTTGTATCCGCTTGGGTACCTGATCCCAATCAAACTGCTGTGCTAGAGTCACGCACAGTCGATGGTCAATATATTATGGGCTTCCGTTCGCCAACATTTAGTGTGGCTGCTGGCAAGCAAATGGATATTGGTGCAACATTATATGCAGGTCCAAAAATTCAATCAGAGCTGAAGCATTTGGCAGATGGTTTGAATAAGACCGTTGACTATGGTTGGTTGTGGCCGATTGCGCAGTTATTATTTATTGGTTTGAACTTTTTTTATGGTTTGATCGGTAACTGGGGTTGGGCGATTATTGTTTTGACCATTGTGGTTAAAATTATTCTGTATCCTTTATCGGATAAGAGCTATCGCTCAATGGGTAAGATGCGGATCATTGCACCTGAAATGCAGCGCATGAAAGAAGAGTTTGGCGATGATCGGATGCGCTTTTCACAAGAAATGATGGCGATGTATAAGCGTGAGCAAGTGAATCCATTAGCGGGTTGTTTGCCGTTGCTGTTACAAATGCCAATTTTCTTGGCATTGTATTGGGTATTGATGGAAAGTGTTGAGCTGCGTCACGCCCCGTGGTTACTGTGGATTACCGATCTGTCTGCGATGGACAAATGGTTCATTCTGCCGCTGATCATGGGCGTAACCATGTATATCCAGCAGATGTTGAATCCCCAACCTGCTGATCCGATGCAAGCCAAAGTCTTGCGCATGTTGCCGCTGATTTTTACAGTGTTTCTGTTGTTCTTCCCAGCGGGTCTGGTGTTGTACTGGATTGTGAACAACTTATTTACTATCGGCCAACAGTGGTTCGTGAATAAACAAATCGAAAAAGACATGGCTGCGCGTAAAGCTCAAGCGTCTTAAACGTTCCTGCTGTGTTGTTGTTGCTTTAAAATCCGCTTACCACGCTGCGTGGTGAGCGGATTTTTTTGTTCAATCTGTTTTTTCAGGCGTCTGGAGTCCACATGAATACGCAAAACACCCGCACTATTGCTGCGATTGCCACGCCACAGGGTCGCGGTGGGATTGGCGTGGTGCGGCTGTCAGGCCGTGCAGCAGGAGCGATTGCGCAGGCATTAACAGGAAAATCCCTACCCAGCCCGCGCTTGGCACATTTTGCGGTTTTTTTAGATGCGGATGGTGTAGCGATTGATGAGGGCTTGGTGTTGTATTTTCCTGCGCCACATTCGTTTACGGGTGAGGATGTGGTGGAATTGCAAGGGCATGGTGGCGTGGTGGTGCAAAACATGCTGTTGGCACGTCTCTACGCACTAGGCGCTGCACCTGCACAGGCAGGGGAGTTTTCGGCGCGAGCGTTTGAAAATGGCAAGCTGGATCTGGCACAGGCTGAAGCGATTGCCGATTTGATCGATGCGACCAGTCAGGCTGCTGCACGTTCAGCGGTGCGTTCGTTACAAGGCGAGTTTTCGACACGGGTCAATCAGGTGCTGGAGCAGTTGATTCATCTACGGCTGCATGTTGAGGCGGCGATTGATTTTCCTGAAGAGGAAATTGATTTTTTAGCCGATGGCAAAATTTTGGGTTTGCTTGATCGCGTTCAGAGCGCAGTCACAGCGGTACAGCAATCAGCCAAACAAGGCCAACTGTTGCGTGAAGGGTTACAGGTGGTGATTGCGGGCAAACCCAATGCAGGTAAATCAAGCTTGTTGAATGCATTGGCAGGGGTGGATCGAGCGATTGTCACCGATATTGCTGGCACGACTCGCGATGTGTTGCACGAAAAAATCACCCTGAACGGTTTGCCGATTACGCTGACCGATACTGCGGGTTTGCGTGATACGGGTGATGTGGTTGAGCGTGAGGGGATTCGGCGGGCATATCAGGCGATTGAGCAGGCAGATTTATTGCTATTGGTATATGACTTGACCACCGAGTCTGATCCGTTGGCGTTGGCGGCAGCGTTTTTTGCGGAGCAGATGCTGCCACAGCGCTTGATGCTGATCGGTAACAAGTGTGATCTGGCTGGCCAAGCAGCGGTTTTGGATATGCACGATGGTTATCGCCGAGTGCGACTGTCGGCCAAGCACCAACAGGGCTTAGAGGGCCTCATACAAGCGATTAGCGTGCATGCAGGCTATCAACCAGAGGAAAGTACCTTTATCGCCCGTACACGGCATTTGGACGCGCTGCTGCGTTGTCAGCGTCATCTGGCCGATGCACGGGTACAGTTGGTTGAGTTTGCGGCAGGTGAACTGATGGCAGAAAGCTTACGGCTCGGTCAGCTTGCGCTTTCTGAAATTACGGGTGAGTTTAGTGCGGATGATTTGTTGGGTAAGATTTTTGGGT
>JAYXXU010000369.1:0-5073 GCA_036019135.1 Pseudomonadota bacterium
AATCGGCCAAATGATGGCGCTATACGGCGAGCATTTTTTGCCACCCGAAATCACTGCTGCACTACATACCCTAAATGACAGCACCATGGCCTTGTCATGGCCTGCTATCGAAGTCCAACTACGCAAGCAACTCGGCGCAAAAGTGGATGAACTGATCATCAATCAAGAGCCACTCGGTACAGCCTCACTCGCACAAGTCCATCGTGCAACCCGTAAGTCTGATGGGCTCGAATTGGTACTCAAAATCCAATACCCTGGTGTTGCTGAGGCGATTGACTCTGATCTGGGACTGTTCCGAAACATGCTCAAACTGACACGGATGGTGCCGCAAACCCGTGAGTTTGAAGAATGGTTTGAGGAGGTCCGCGAGATGATGCACCGTGAGGTGGATTATGTCATGGAGGCAGCCACCACCAAGCGTTTCCATGCCCGACTCAGCGCTGACCCGCGCTATGTTGTGCCTGAGATTGTGGATGAGTACTGTACCGACCGTGTATTGTGCATGACTTTTGAGCGTGGTGTGCCAATCAATGGGGCGGTGATGCTCTCCCTGCCGCAGGCGCGACGCAATGCCTTGGGTGAGGCTTCATTAGACATTACCATTCGAGAACTGTTCGAATGGGGAGAAATGCAAACTGACCCCAACTTTGGCAACTATCTGGTTCGACTTGGCAATGGTAAAGACATCCCTGACAAAATCGTCTTGCTGGATTTTGGCGCAATCAGAAGTTTTGATGACAATCTGTTACGGGTCGCACGCGGCTTAATCACAGCAGGTTATGGCCACGACAAGGCTCAGATGATTAACGCCATGCAAGGCTATAATTTTTTTGATCAAATGCCTGATACTGTCAAACCTGGTATGGCGGATGTGTTTTTGCTGGCCACTGAACCGTTCACCTCGCCTGAGATTAACCCACAAGCACCCGCGCATGCCTTTGAGCCACCGCATGTGTATGTCTGGAAACAAAGCCAGTTACATGGCCGCGTCATCAAACAAGCAGGCGACTCCATGGCCTCACGCTACTTCAGTGTACCGCCTAAAGAGTTTATGTTCATTAGTCGCAAATTTATTGGTGCATATACTTTTATGACGGTGATTGATGCCAGAACGGATGTGCGCTCAATGGTGGCACGCTATTTATAAGCACGTCTGCACTGTATTGAGGTCTTGGGATTAGAGCCCCCAGACCTAGACGCCATCAATCTCAAAACGACGCAGCGTCAAACGCACATCAAAACGACCATACTTGACCCGTATGCCCACAGGATAATTCCCCAATGATGGCGCAAATCGCACCTCACCTGTGAACTGCCCTGCCTGATCTGTTGCAGCAATTACATCGGTTAATACCACCCCATCCGTCAGGCGTGTAGGTCGACGCTCAACAAACGCCAAATCAACCTGATACACCTCATTGACCGCCGCAATTTGTACTGTGCGTGCAGCGGTACGTTGCTGTAGCAGTGCCAACTGATAAAACACCGTGTTTAAATCATGCGCCAGTGTCGCCAGTGCAACCCCCTGCTCACCTTGCTGCCCATAGCGCAACACCTGCTCAGGTTGATCAAAAGCCGCAAACGCATGGCGCTGACCATTGATCAAAATCTCAAATTGCGTTGGCACTAGACCCTGATCGGTCAATTGTCCTGCACTGTTGGCATTGACCTTAAAACCAAACTTTTCGGCCTCACTGACCAGTTGATACTGTTGATCTTCGGCCAGTGTCCAACGCTGTTCCAATTGAAAATCAATCCCGATCACCTCACCTGCATAAATCGCATGCATCTGACGCGGCAACGCCCCACGCGCGAACTGCTCAGTGAGCACCCGCTCAACCGTCATGGGTGCTGCTGGATCAGCAAAGCTCAGCCAATCTGCCTCTACCAGATCCTGATCCCATGCATCAATCGGTGCAGGATAATCAGGTTCGGGCGCATCCAAGTCATAGTTAAAGTCCTCTAACCATGCCTCATCGACGGTCAATGCTTCAGACTCAGAATCATCGACAATCGGCGTGACTGGTGCAGGCTCAACACGCGGTTGGCTCGGCTGATCCTCAGTCTGTAAACGTAACTGCGGCTGAGTGGGTTCGGGTATCGCCGTCAATACAGGATCATCAGGGCGAGATGGCGCTTTAGTCGGGGCTGTACGGGCAGATTGAGAGGGCTGTGCAGGTGGTGGCTGCAACAGTTGAATTTGGATGGGTGTGGGCAATGCCAAAGGCTCAAGCTGTACAGGATCAGGGCGCTCTAAGACAAAATTAAGCGGAACCACAATCAACCAACCAATCAGTAGATGTAGCAACACCGACAGTACAAAAACCAGTCCAATCCAACGACGAGACACGCGCAACATCAATAATCACTCAGCCCAAAAACACACGTTGAGCAAACCATCATGAATACACCAAACAAGCTTGCATGCGCATGTCCTATGCCAAAATTAAGCTGTGATTATAATTCTGTACCGCACAAGATACTATGCAGTTTATGTCTGTGGCCGTGACGGCTATTGATGACGAAAGCGGATTAGCTTTAAACCAAAAAATCACTGAGAAAGTGTCTTTAACAACTCTCTCAGCAATCGGAATAGGCGCTATGCCTATACCTGAGCGACCAATTAAGGTGTCACATCAGTGATCGGCTCAGCAGGCTCAGGGGTAGACTCCGTTGGTGCAGTATGTGAATGGCCCTCATGAGCCTCTGCATCAGATGCCTCAACATCCGCCTCATCTACAGCAGCAGGTGCAATGTCACTTTGCTCAGAGGGTAGCGTTGTTGCTGGGGTAGTCACACCATCAGGCTGAGTCTGGGGCATTACAGAGATGGCACTTTGAGTCACTGGACTCGTTGTCGACACAGCATCAGTGACCTCTGTTGCAGCAGTCACAGGCAGACTCAATGACAGGCCGACGAGTGATAAACCAAAAAACTGAGCCAGATGGGCTTTGGTTAAAGACATGATACAAACTCCATTGATTCGATTATTTGCACACCTGCAAACCATTGTGCGGATGCAAACCCGATGAACGCCCCGTCATGGGGTGTCTTAAGGTTTGTGCAGAATAAAGCGAAAAATCGGCGACACTGTGGTTCATTTGGCCGCTTTTCGTGAGTGTTTATCACGCCTTTGGCAGCTTTGTGTTAATTTTATCGGAACAAAAATACCAATTATCGGATAAAATTTGACAGAAATATTTTTAATTAAACCCACCAAGCAAAGAGCTACACATGATTTTTTAAAGCGAATCGCCTGTTTGAAAGCATCACCCAAAGGATAATCCCCTTGATACGCTGCATGACATTCTTTTACAGGCGAGACGCACAAACACCACAGCTCGATCAAATCGACGGATTGATCGCCTTTATCGCCTGTTTTTCTTGGGCTTTGGCGTGGATACAACAGACTCAGAAACGGGACGAGCCGCTTGACCAGATAAAGTCTGCAATAACTCAAGCACCACATTTACACGCTCTGCGGGCGCTTCGGTCGCCTTGGCAACCCGCAGTTTTAATGCGCCTTCCATGCGGTATTGTTGCGGCTGTGATTGCATCAATCGAATGATCACCCCCGCATCGACCACGGTGTCTTGATCAAATTCCAACCACCCGCCTGCAAGATTCATGTCGATTTTGGCAATCCCCAAACGCTCGGCCAGCAACCGTACACGATGTACATCGAACAATTGCCGCGCCGCCGCAGGCAGTAGCCCAAACCGATCAATCATCTCAATCCGAATATCATTGAGCGCAGATTCGGTAGTCACTCCGCTAATCCGCTTATAGAACAACAAGCGTTGATGTACATCACTCAGATAGTCATCTGGAATCAAGGCAGGAAAGTGTAAATTGATTTCGGAGGTCAGTAATAAAGGCGCGTCTAAATTCGGCGCCTTACCATTTTGAATGGCCTTGGTCGCCCGCGCCAACATGTCCATATACAGACTAAAACCAATCGCCTGCATATTACCGCTTTGCTCCTCGCCCAACAGCTCACCTGCTCCGCGAATTTCCAAATCCTCAGTCGCCAAAATAAATCCTGCACCCAGATCCGATGCACGCTGAATCGCATCCAGTCGCTTCTCAGCATCACCTTTGAGGTATTTCAACGATGGCACGAGCAGATACGCATAGGCTTGGTGGTGGCTACGACCGACCCGACCGCGTAACTGATGCAACTGCGCCAGCCCGAGTTTATCAGCACGCTCGATAATAATGGTATTGGCATTCGGCACATCAATACCTGTCTCAATAATCGTTGAGCTGACCAAAATATTATGTTGTTTATGATAAAACGCCTGCATCACCTGCTCCAGATCGCGCTCACGCATCTGACCATGGGCGACAGCAACCCGCGCTTCAGGAATTAGACTACGCAACTCCTCAGCAGCTCGTTCGATGGTATCAACTTCATTATGCAAAAAATACACCTGACCACCGCGCAACAGCTCGCGCAAAATCGCCTCTTTTAAAGTCGCATTAGTGCGTTCCATCACAAAAGTTTTAATCGCCAAGCGCCGTGCAGGAGGTGTGGCAATAATCGACAGATCACGCATACCCGAAAATGCCATATTCAGGGTGCGCGGAATCGGCGTGGCGGTCAGCGTCAATAAATCAACATCCGAGCGCATGGCTTTGATTTTTTCTTTATCCCGCACTCCAAACCGATGCTCCTCATCCACAATCATCAGACCCAGATTGCGAAAATTCACGCCCGTTTGCAGCAGTTTATGCGTACCAATAATAATATCGACTTTGCCTTCAGCCAGATCTGCCAAGGTCTGTTGCTGCTCTTTCTTACTGCCAAAGCGTGAAATCCCCTCAATCCGCACAGGCCAATCCGCAAAACGATCACGGAAATTTTCTTCATGCTGTTGCGCCAATAATGTGGTCGGTACTAATACTGCAACCTGTCGCCCTGCATGCACCGCCACAAATGCAGCACGCATGGCAACCTCTGTTTTTCCAAAACCCACGTCACCGCAGACCAGACGATCCATCGGCTTGGCCTCTTGCATATCTGACAGTGTCGCCGCAATCGCGTTGGCTTGATCAAGTGTTTCTTCAAAG
>JAYXXU010000370.1:0-1657 GCA_036019135.1 Pseudomonadota bacterium
GTGCTGATGGCACAGCCGTTTAGCTATCGCTATCCATTGGTTGAGGGGCAGGGCAAATGGGGTTCTCCAGATGATCCTAAGTCGTTTTCGGCGATGCGTTATACTGAAGCCAAGCTATCTGCTTATAGCGAGACATTGCTCAGTGAGCTAGGTCAAGGCACGGTAGATTGGCAAGATAATTTTGACGGAACTTTACAAGAGCCAATGGTGCTGCCAGCGCGGTTGCCGAACATTTTATTGAATGGCACGACGGGGATTGCGGTGGGCATGGCTACGGATATCCCACCGCACAACCTACGCGAAGTGGTCAAAGGCACGATTGAGCTACTCAAAAACCCTGATCTTTCGGATGAAAAACTGGCCAGCTACATTCCAGCACCAGATTTGCCGACCGATGCTGAGTTGATCACCCCTGCTACTGATCTACTTAAAATCCAAATGACGGGTCGTGGCAGCTATCGGATGCGGGCGATCTATCGTTTAGAAAAATCAGAAATCATTATCACTGCATTACCCTATCAAGTCTCAGGCAACAAAATCATCAGCCAAATTGCTGATCAAATGCAGGCTAAAAAACTGCCCTTGGTCACTGACATTCGGGATGAGTCTGATCATGAGCACCCGACCCGTATTGTGATTGTATTGCGCTCGAATCGGGTCGATGCAGATGCAGTGATGAGTCACTTGTTTGCGACCACTGAGCTAGAATCCAGCTATCGAGTCAATCTGAATATGATTGGGTTGGATGGACGGCCACAAGTCAAATCGCTCAAAGGCATTTTGTTAGAATGGTTGGTGTCGCGCCAAGCAACGGTGCGCCGCCGCTTGCGCTATCACCTCGAAAAAATAGAAAAGCGACTGCATATTCTGCAAGGTCTATTGGTGGCTTACTTAAATCTGGATGAGGTGATTCGGATTATTCGCGAAGAAGATCAACCCAGAGCCGTGCTGATGCAGGCCTTTGCGATTGATGCGATTCAAGCTGATGCGATTTTGGATCTGAAACTGCGGCATTTAGCCAAGCTTGAAGAAATGGAGCTACGCCGCGAGCAAGATGAGTTACAAGCACAACGCGCAGGGATTCAAGAGCAGCTCGACAATCCTGATTCACTCAAAAAGCTGATCATTGGTGAACTACAAGCTGATGCCAAAAAATTCGGCGATGCTAGACGTTCTCCGTTGGTACTGCGGCCAGACGCAGTTGCACTTAAAGAGTCTGATTTGATCCCTGCCGAAGCAGTCACGGTGGTGCTATCTCAAGCAGGTTGGATTCGTAGCGCCAAGGGCAGTGATGTGGATGTACAGGCACTCAACTATCGTGCAGGCGATGGTTATCTGAGTCACGCGGTAGGGAAGAGTAATCAGCGAGTCTATTTGCTGGACTCTGGTGGACGTAGTTATGGCCTTTTGGCGAATAGCTTGCCATCAGCACGCGGGCAAGGTGAGCCTGTCACCAGCAAGTTAGCTCCGCCAGCACAGGCCAAATTTATCCAAGTGTTAATGGGGGAGGAGCAACAATCGATTGTCTTGGCATCCAGTCTGGGATATGGGTTTGTAAGCCAACTTGGCGCTTTAGACAGTACAGCTAAAGCAGGTAAAGTCACGGTCACATTGGCTGAAGGAGCAGGGGTTTTACCCGTACATGTGGTTGCACCTG
>JAYXXU010000371.1:0-14581 GCA_036019135.1 Pseudomonadota bacterium
CTGCGACCAAAATTTTCGGCCTATCCGTTGCCACGCTTGCCTGTACCGAGCTTTATTTTTTGGCTAGTCGCCCCATTATATGGATACAGTCGAGATTTTGTGTCATTGAACATGGGTTATTCGATGGCATTTGATTCGCGGCGTAGTCGTGCTGATCTAAAGCTCAACTACCGTGATGTGCGTACATCGCTGTGTGAGCATTTTCAGCAGTTGATTGATGATGGCTTATTGCCCAATCGCTTGCGCTAATTTTTGTGGTGTGTTGTCGAGGAGTTGTCCATGAGTGATTTTAAACCGCAGTCCCCCCATGCGACACCCTCGCCAGCCCCCACTGCATCGAACTCTCGCACTGATGTGCTAGATGATATTGAACCATCTTTAGGATTGCCCAGCGACACGCCTGATTCTCTTGTGCCGCCCATTGAATCGCAACGGCTTCATCCGATTGCCACGCGACCCTCGCCGATTCAGTGGTCGCCCGAACAGCGTGCACCCAAAGTGTGGCGGCCAAAACCCCTCAAAATTGGTATGGCATTGTTATTGGTTGGCGCAGGATTGACCATTGTATTGCCAGGTATTTGGTTTTCGTTTGGGGCGTTTTTGGTACATGCAGGTTTGGTCTTTTGGCTGGTTGCACTGTTACGGCAGGGATTGAATCAGCCTGTCGGACGGTTCTTGTTACCCATGGGGTTGCTGTTTTTATTGTTGGGCATTGATCAATTAACGCTGACCGATATTCCTGTGTTGGGGATCTTGGTGGTGGTGTTTGGCGGCTGGTTGTTATGGCAGCAATTTAAGCCAAAGTAGGTCGGCGCATGGTGTGCAATATTTTGTGTCACCGCGTAGAAGCTAAGGTTGTACATATGCTGGGGTACGGTGTTGCCCCAGCTAGAGTAAACAGTTGATGAGATCAAGGTTGGATGGGTTGTAACAAGAACTTATTTGATCTTAAATGGTTAGCTGTTAAACATGCATCGACTGATTAAAATGCCTAACGCATACGGGGTAGCCCGCATCACTTTTAAGTTGGCTTACATCATAGAGATTACAATTGAAGCACACTTGATCATGTCGGGGTCATCAAATCGACATCGGGACGACATAAAAAAACCTTAATGCTATGACTCGGTGTATGGCTGGGTCGTTTGGCATGGCTGTACCAAGAATCCCATCTTGGCAATGCAAGAAGCAATAGGTGCAGCATGACCACATTAATCAGTGTTATTCAAGGTGATGGCGATGCGTCATCGTTGGTAAATCAGACCGTAACGGTTGAAGCACGGGTAACTGCTTGGTTGCCTGATCTGAAGACATTTTATGTCCAAGAAGAGTTGGTGGATCAGGATGGCAATCCGCTGACTTCCGAGGGGATCGCGGTTTATTATGGCAATGCTACCTCGCCAGTGGATGCCAATAGTATCGGTGATATTGTGCGATTCGATGCAACCGTCGCTGAATACTTTGAGCAAACACAACTGACCAATATTACTAATTTTAGCCAAGTGATGGATGGGACGGCGGTTGATCTTGATCCCGCTGTTGTAGTGAATCTGCCACTCGCCAACACCGAGACGCTGGAGCGTTACGAGGGTATGCTGATTGAGGTGCGTGCGGCCAGTGATAATCCTTTATATGTGGCGGACACTTATACCTATGCCCGTTACGGTGAGTTGACGCTGTATGCCGATGGTGTGCCTGAGCAATATACTCAACAGAACTTGCCTGATGTGGCAGGTTATGCGGCTTATAACGATTTTTTATCTCGCAATCGGATTCAGGTTGAGGATTGGAGCAGTGTACAAAATCCAAGTCTGGCGCAAATCAATGCAGGACCTGTGAGTCGTGATGGTGCTGCGCTATCGTCTGATAATTTTGTGCGGGTGGGCGATCAGATTGATCACGTGACAGGAGTACTGGGCTTCGGCTTTGGTCAATATGAGTTACAGCCTGCTTTACCAGTGGATTTGGTCGGATCTGAACGACCTGTTGCCCCTGATGCGGCAGCAATTAACCAAAACGGCACGGCAGAAGTGCGCGTGGCCAGCTTTAATGTGCTGAATTATTTTGTGGACTATCAGGTATCAGGCACAACTTCTGATAACTTTACCACGCCAGCGGGGACAAGCCACGAGCCACGTGGTGCAAATAATCAAGCCGAGTTTGAACGCCAGCAGGCCAAAATCGTTGAGGCGATTATTGGGACGGGTGCGGATGCATTGGGTCTGATGGAAATTCAGAACAATGGTTTTGCTGAAGGTAGTAGCGCGCTGAGTGATTTGGTGGATGCCTTAAATACGCAGGCTGGAGCAGGGACGTACGATTATATTCGTGCGCCCTATGGCACAGGCGATGGTACGGCTGCGACGGCAGGTAGCGATGCGATCATGGTGGCGATGATTTATAAGCCAGCCGTGCTACAGCCATTGGGTGCGGCGATGATTCCTGATTCGACCACCTATACGGCATTTCAAGACAGCCACCGTGTGCCTGTTGCCCAGACCTTTGGTTATACCGATGATAGCAGCAAGCAGTTTACATTGGTGGTCAATCATTTTAAATCCAAAGGCTCGGTCTCGAACAATTTTGCAGGTGACCCTGATCAACTAGATGGTCAGGGCAACAATAACCCCTCTCGCTTACAGGCTTCGGTTGAACTGTCGTTATGGTTGGACAGCAATCCAACTGGGGCAACTGATGGTGATTATCTGGTGCTGGGTGACTTGAACAGCTATCGGATGGAAGATCCTGTGCGGTTTTTGACGGGAGAGAGTTTTGATGTGGATGCCAATTATGGTGGCTATCAATTGTCTGAGCCTGCCAAGTCATTGGCAGGGCAATATCAATATTTGGGCAGCGCCTCGGACTATGGCTATGTGTTCAATGGGCTACGCGGCACGCTAGATCATGCGTTGGCACGGGGTCTGGATAGCGAAGTGACAGGCGTGACGCATTGGCATATCAACGCCGATGAGCAAATAGCGATGGATTACAATCTGGATTTTTCGACCGCTGATTTTTTTGCGCCAGGCCCTTATCGTGCTTCTGACCATGATCCTGTGATTATTGGCTTGCGCCTAGACAGCGAAGCAGGCAGTCCTGATGGTACGCTGCCCCTAGATACTACAGCGCCAACCCTCTTGAGTAGCCAACCTGCTGATGATGCGGTTGGGATTGCGCCAGATGCAGTGATTCAGTTGAATCTCAGCGAGGCGATTCAAGCAGGCACAGGCAGTATCTTGATTAAAAATCTGTCGGGTGGTGCAGATCTCAGTATTGAGATCAACAGTGCATCCGTCACGATTGTGGGTTCTCAGTTGCAAGTGAGCCTGCCCAGCGCATTAGATCCTGCATCTGACTATGCGATTCGGATCGCGTCTGGTGTGATTGAGGATTTGGCGGGCAATGCATTTGCAGGGATTTTGCAAGATGATGTCTTGAACTTTACCACCCAAGCTGTTGTTGAAACCAGCTTGCTGCCTGTCTTTATCAATGAAATTCATTATGACAATGCGGGTGGTGATGTTGGTGAAGCGACTGCGGTGGCGGGTTTGGCAGGTACTGATCTGACAGGTTGGTCATTGGTGCTGTACAACGGGGCAAATGGTCAGGCCTATGATACCCGTGTCCTGTCGGGAGTGATTGCAGATCAACAAGATGGTTATGGTGAGATTGTCTTTAGCTATCCTGCCAACGGCATTCAAAATGGCTCACCTGATGGCGTGGCCTTGGTCAATGCCGCAGGTGAGGTGGTGCAGTTCATCAGCTATGAGGGGGTGATAACTGCGACCAATGGTGTGGCCAATGGCCTAACCAGTCTGGATATTGGTGTGGAGGAAACAGGCACAACACCAATCGGTCACTCACTTCAAGTGGTTGAGGTACGCGCCAATGGTGAGTTTGTCTGGGCAGAGGCACGTGAAGCATCGTTTGGCAGCGTCAATCTGGGGCAAGTATTCCCCGCACCTGCACCCATCAGCTATTTGGGTACTGCTGATGCAGATCTGTTGCAAGGTACAGATGCAAATGAGGAGTTTGAGGGATTGGCAGGCGATGACCAGATTCGCACAGGTGGCGGTGATGATGTCGCCTATGGCGGGTTGGGTGAAGATCAGTTGATTGGTGGTTTGGGTACGGAGCAGCTATACGGTGGTGATGGCAATGACATCTTGCTGGGTAAATCCAGCGATGATCAATTGTTTGGTGGAGCGGGTGATGATTTGCTCGATGGTGGATTTGGTAAGGATTGGATGGAAGGCGGTGACGGCAACGATACTTATGTGGTGAACACCCGTGGTGATGGGATAACCGAGTTGTTCAATGAGGGAGTCGATACCGTACGCAGCAGTATCAGCTATCGCCTAGGTGAGCATGTCGAAAATCTCAGCCTGACTGCTGCTAATCTGACGGGTACAGGTAACGTGCTGTCTAACCACATGATCGCGCATGCTTCAGGCAGTACGTTGTTTGGTCAAGGTGGCGATGATCTGCTGCAAGGCGGGGATGGCAACGACATGCTGGATGGTGGTCTAGGCAAAGATCAGATGGTTGGTGGTCTGGGCGATGATAGCTATTTTGTCAATACGCGCGGTGATCATGTGATTGAGCTGGCCGATGCAGGTGATGACATCGTGAATAGCACGATCAGTTGGACGTTGGGTGCGCATTTAGAGCAGTTAAATTTGCTCGGTACGGCGGATCTGAATGCAACAGGCAATGATTTGGACAATCTGTTGATGGGCAATGTGGGTGATAACCTGCTGGATGGGCGTGTGGGTAATAACCAACTGCATGGCGGTGCGGGCAATGATACGTATCTCTTGCAGCGGGATTACGCTGTGAACACGGTGCATGAGTCGGTTGAGGCGACGGGTGGTGATGATCGCATACAGTTCGGCCAAGCGATTGCAGCCGATCAAGTCTGGTTCAGTCAGATGGGTGACGATCTACATGCACAAGTGATTGGTACGCAAGCCATGATGGTCATCAAAGACTGGTACAGTCTGGGTGAGTCTGTGGAGCAGTTCCAATTAGATGATGGCCTAACCTTGTCCGCAGGTGCTGTGCAGCAGTTGGTAGATGCCATGGCCGCCTTTGTTCCACCAAGCATGGGACAAACACAGTTGAATGATGAGCAGCAAGCCGCGTTATCTGGCTTGATTGCCAGCAGTTGGGCGGCCTAAGTCAAAAACGGAAGCGCAATACCCTAGCAAAACAAGCTGTATTGCGCTTCAACAGCCCATCATTGCAGTAGCAATGATGGGATTTTTTTTGGTCTGTTGCTCAACTGGTCATCGCTGCAATCGGCAAACGGCCACGTTGGGCGCGTTGAATGTTCGGGGCTTGGCTGCCAAATAGCACAATCAAATCCTGAACCAGTTGTTCGGCTTTGGCGCTATTATCTGCACTAAAGTTACACACATACAGGTCAATTGACACAAAATCATGTTCAGGCCATGTATGTATCGCCAAATGTGATTCGGCCAGTAAGACCACGCCTGTAACACCAACAGGCTCAAACTGATGGAACTGTACAGCAACGGTCGTCAATCCCACTGCCAATACCATGGCTTGGCAGGCCAAGCGTAAGTTATCGGCTTGCTCCAACCATTGCCGTTCGCCGCGACACTCAAACAGATCCACCATCAGTTGTACCCCTTCTGCGGTACGCAGGGCCGGCGTTAACGTGGTGGTATTGGGCTGAGTCGGTCTAGGCATGGTGTGATCTATGTCCTGTCGTGTGTGAATATCTTGCTAGGTGCGTTGATCATACTGTATCTATCCATCTGGATACAGATCAGCCAATAGGATTGCGCCAACTACATTTTTGGTCTGGTTTTTTGTATGACATTCGGTCAGTCTGTTACAAAAATCCCTAATGATCTTAATGGTGGGGCATGTCACACGGTATCCAATTGATTGAGTTGATCCGCGAACTAGAGCAGCGTCGGCATGTGTTCTTGCAAGATCCCATGCAAGTGACACGCCGTTTGGCCGCCTCAGATACGCCGCATGTTGAGCGCCTGTATCTGCGTGCGCAGCAGATCGATCAAGATCAGCAATTACAGCGGCAGTTGGCACGAGTCTCTCAGCGAATCCAGCGGGTGAGCCGTTGGGTGACGCTGTTGTGGTTAGTGCTGGGCGCAGTCGGGGTTTGGCTGCTGTTGCAATCTGATCAGGTGAATTTTTTTGCGGTGTTGTTTGCGATCTTGGGCATGCACACACTCTTATTATTAGTTTGGTTGCTTACATTTTGGATCAAGCGTCGTCAGGTTGCGACGTTGCCACATTGGGTCTTAAAACGTCTACCACAGGATACTGTATCACAAGCTTTGGCGAGTTTTTGGACGCAGCGTTTTCTCAGGGGGCGTGAGCGTTGGTTAGGGTTTCGTCTATCGCATCAGCTATGGTTTGCCAGTTTGTTAGGCGTGCTGATTGGGTTGTTGGTATTGTTGGTCACACGGCAATATAGCTTCAGTTGGCAGAGTACGTTGTTGGATACGTCGACATTGGTCTGGATGGTGCAGGTGCTGTCATGGTTGCCAGCACAAGTGGGTTTTGCTGTACCTGATGCAGCAGCGGTTGCCAGCAGTCGTTTGGTCGCACCGACTGAGGTGGCACGTGACTGGGCGGGATTACTGGTCGGAAGTATTGTCTGTTACGGCTTGATTCCGCGTGGGCTGTTGTGGTTGTTGTGCTGGTGGATGCAACGGCGGCCAGAATCATTGGATTTAAATGCCAGTTATTACCAAAAAATCCTCAAGCGTTGGCAGCGACGTGAGCTGGTTGATCCTGATGATTCACCTGTATTGCCTGTATCATTGGCAAAATCCCAAATCAACAGTATCCATCCGCGCTTGGCCTGCTTGCTGGACACCCCACTTGAGGACGTGACCGCAGGCTGGAGCGAACACGTGTTGGGTATGGATTGGCCAATGCAGTCGGCCATCATGGATCGTGAGCAACTGACTGAGCTGCTCGCGTATTTAGCGGCACATCCTGTTCAATTATTGGTGGGGCTACGGTTACATATATTGCCAGATCGTGGCGTATTACGTCGACTCGAACAATTGGAGCAAGCGGCGGCAGGGGGAGTGATTGTTGCACTGATCAGTACAGGAGATGCCGATCCAGTTCGGCGAGAACAGTGGCAAACGGCACTGACTGAACGAGGGCTAGAAATGACGTTTTTAAATGTAAAACCATCAGATGAGGCGATTGCATGCAACCCTTAGCATTGGCTGTGGTTGGGCATACCAACACAGGCAAAACTTCTTTATTGCGTACCCTGCTGCGTGATGTCGCGTTCGGCGAGGTCAAAAACCAAGCCTCGACCACTCGCCATGTGGAGCGTGCCGCCATCCGTGACCAAGATCAGGTGTTGCTCTGGTTATACGATACGCCAGGGCTGGAAGATGCAGGAGCGGTGCTCGATTGGTTGGATGCACAAACCTCCAGTCGTCAGGATGGGATTGAACGAATTCAGGCGTTCTTGCGCAGTGCCGAAGCTGAGCAGGCACTCAGCCAAGAGGCAAAAGTGTTGCGTCAACTGTTGAGCAGTGATGTGGCGTTGTATGTGATTGATGCGCGCGAACCCGTCTTGGGTCGCTACAAGGATGAGTTACAGGTCTTGAGCTTGTGTGCCAAGCCGATTATGGCGGTGTTTAACTTTGCAGCCAATCAGGCGGCTGCCGTCAGCGAATGGCGCGAGATGTTGGCACGGCGCGGACTGCATGTCAGTGTGTGCTTCGACAGTGTGGCATTTGATTTTGATAGTGAATTATTGCTATGGCGTGATCTATCAACCTTGGTGACCCATCAACAGGTTTTGGAGCAGTTGATTGATGCACGCCAAGATGACTGGCATGTGTTATATGAACAGGCGCTGCAATTGGTGGCACATTTTTTGTTGGATATTGCCGCTTATCAACGGGTGATTCATGTCGATGATGATCCTGTGCCTGTCTTGGCGAGTATGCAGGAGCAAGTGCGGCAATTGGAGCGGCAACTGCAAGAGGATCTGCTGAACTTGTATCGTTTTTATGATAATCAGGTGCAGCCCGTTCGGCTGGATATTCCTTACTACCAACAAGACCCATTTGACCCAGAATTGCTGAAAGCCTATGGGCTTCGTACCACCAGTGGCGCTGCGGCAGGTGCAGCGGTTGGACTGGGGATTGATGCCATGGCCTTGGGCACGACCTTGGGGCTGGGTACAGCGCTTGGTGCGGCATTGGGTGGGGTAGGACCGAATGCGCGCAGTATTCGAGACAAGCTGACAGGCCAACAGCGCTTGCTGTTGAATCCAGAGACCTTGACCCTGTTGGCTGCGCGTAGCATGGCGTTATTACAGCATTTGCGTCAGCGTGGTCATGCCAGCCAGTCGAATATTGAGGTCTCGGCTGCCCAGTTGCCTTGGAATGTCGAACAATTACCCAGTAGCCTCAAAAAAGCCCGTGGTCGAGTCGACTGGTCGGCATTGAATACGCAACAACCGAACCAAAGCCGCTTGCTACGCGAAGATCAAGTGCCGTATCTGGTCGGCGCATTACGGCAGGATGCAGGACTGCCTACTGAATTGCCCTAAGTCGCCGCACGCTGTCCATCATTCGTTGGTGAGTTTGAGTGCCATCTCAGGCTTGCCCAGCACGCCTTTGATGCGCAGTTCAACATGACCATAATCACGCAGCTTCCAGTTGCCGCCCCATGTCAGACCCACTGAAGCGGCGACTTGACCATACAACTGATAGCCGCGCATCGCCCAAGGGTCGCGTTCCGAAATCACGATTTTACCATCGCGCATAAAGGCACTATCTGCCGCAAGCCCAAACTGATGGTAGCTTCGATAGCCTGTTGCACCAGTCACCTGTCGAGACAGCGAGTTTTGGCGTTCAGGACTGCGATAACCTTCTAGCAACACCATGTCGTAACCATGTTGTTCTTTCATGATTTTATAGACCAATAACAGCCGTTGGACAAACTGCGAGTTCATTCGTTTCCAGTTGCGGTCGGCATTCCTAATATTGATATAACCGCCATGCACATGGTCATGCACCATATGATGAGAAGGTGCTGTGCTTGGTGTGATCACCTCGGCTGGTCGAGCGACACTTGGAACAGTTTGGGCATAGTGAGTTGCCAACTCCGCGTCCAATACGGCAAAAGCTTCTTCAGGTGGTGCAGGCGGTGGCTGTAATAATTCGCCTTCAAGTAATGCCAAAATCTTTGGATCGGTACGGCTTTGGTTCAAGCTCTCATAGTCAGCCACTTGGAACTGGTTTTTTTGGGTAATTACCCACAGCATCGGCGCAGAAATCAGCACGGATACGGCGAGCAGTGTCCATAGCAGATGATGCTGATCGGTCGATGTGGTGCGTGAAAATGGCGTTGGAATCGCCATCAGCAAGCGTAGACTATGTCGTTTGCACCAGCTAAATCCCTGTTGGGGCAAGCGAACGACTGCATCGCGAAAATCAACCGAAATCAGCACGAGCCCGATAAAAATGGCCAATGCCAGATAGAGCAAAACGAATAAAAAAATCATTTGGTTTCAAGGTTTGTTGGTATAGGTTGATTAAAAACATCTGTGTGATGTCAAAATTTCGGCTATTTTAGCGGCCTTGGATAGAAAAAACGCCAATAAATTGTGTAACGAGCCACCCATTATGAACGAACAACGTACCAAAAAGCGTCCTAATTTACAGGATGACCAATCTGGCCTCTCATACAGCGTCTTACATGCCGCGTGGCGCAGCCGTATGCGTGGTTTTGGTGCGACTATGGTAATGGGTATGTTTGTGGTCGGCGGTCTGTTGGGTGCAGGTGGCATGTGGCTGACACAACATTTGCAACAGGCTGATATGCATACGGGCTCAAATACAGACCAACCCGCAGATCGTCTGCCAACGGCAAGCGCTCAAGACACCATACAAGCACAGCACCAATCATCGCCCCTAACCGCTGCAAGTGATGCTTCGCCTGTTCAAGCGGTGATTCTGTCGGAAGTCTCTGAGCCAAACGGTGAGAGCAGTACACGCCAAGCACTGACACAGCTGAGCCAAACCAAAGATCACACACAACCCGCAGTGCATCAAAATCCGTTCGGCAGTCTCAAACCCAATGTCTCAGCACCCACTAACACAGCGCAACCTGAGCAAAAAATCCGATCTGGCCAATCTCCCACACCGCTTAATGCGACTAAAAACAGTGCATTGGCTACGCCAGCGAAATCTCCACCCGTTCAAGTGAATGGTGCACAGCAGCAACCCCTACAATCGGCTAAAAAACCATCAAGTGATATGGGCGGTACATCCAAACAAAGCGCTGAGGCTACCCATATGACAACCGAAAAAAATCAGGCAAAACAAAAACCAGACTTGATCGCGGCCTTAGTGGAAGAGCCTGCACAAGCCAATGATATGGTATCGGTATTGATCAAAGCGCTAGAAGAATAGGTCAGAGCAGGTTAGACTGCGGGTACTAGTACGATATCGTACAACTAAAAAAACACAACCGAAGACACTGAAGACCTCGCACCTATGTCTCGACACGCTTATTTTGCACCGCTCACAGGCGCGTCTATGGCCTTATCGCCACTGCTTCAGCACCTACTACAGTCGCGCATTGCTGGACTGTACACGCCGTTGAATCGTGTGCCGACATCAGGCCAACAGGCTGGACTCGACCAAAGCCATCGCTTGCATCGTCTACTGATCTCAGGAGGCTATGGCGAGATTCTGTTGCCCCAAGCCTATCTGCTCAAGCGCGCCATCGACCAACTGGATCGACTCGACATCCTCGCCTATAGCCCCAACCATCAACTGCCAATGGAAGCGTTATTGGGACAACAATTGCTACTCCAAACTCGCCTATGCAATGGTCAATGGCGACCCCGTAGTGGCTACATTCACCAGATCGACCCAATCCACAGCGATGGCGGTCTCAGCTACTACCATATCCAAGCACACAGCGGCGCAAGTGCTAGCAATCGCAACCTACATACCCGCGTGTTTCGCAACAGCAGCAGTCTCGACATCATCCAACAACTGCTTGGCGATTATCGACCTCAATTGCAACTCAACATCCTTGCCCATGTCTGGCAACACGAACCTGCCAATCGTATACATCCCAGCCGCACCCAGCAGCAGCAAAGCGACTGGCAGTTTGCCCGACAACTCATGCACCAAGCGGGACTATCCTGTGTCCTGATCGACCCATCACCCACCGCACAGGCTCAAACCGAACTCAGCGACATCAGCGCGCAGCAACTGGTCATCTTCCACGACAGCCAACACCTCAATCCAGACCCGATCCATGTTGTCCAAGGACAACTGATCTACGCCAGCAGCAACACCCAACATCAGCAAGACAGCATCCAACAGCTCAGCCAGCAACAACAGCGCATCGGCCAACCCAGCATCAGCGTCTATAGTGACAGCAACGGCCATGCCCACATCCATCAAGGTCATGCCCATGCCACAGCGCGTAGCCCTGCCCAACTGACCCCAGCCAGTCAGTACCATCTCAGCCCCAGCCTAATCCAAAATACCCAACACGCGCAAAACTGGGCACAACAACTAAGCGCCAGCTCGCAACAACAACAGCATCATATCAGCAGTATCGGCAGTCAACGCAGCCTACAGACAGGTGAATGGTTTGACATTGCTCTATCACAAGAACACCCTTCATCGCAGCAGAACACCGTACAACGCTACCTGACCATCGCACATCAAGAAATCGGCATTGAGCCACAACCCAGCAGCCAAAGCGGCCAACAACAGCCGCAAGATTGGCTACGCCAGCAGCTCAGCAGTGGCCATCCACTACAGCACCTGATCGACAGCACCGCCCAACGCGGCTACAGCCATTACAGTCAGCATATCGACCAGCGCCAAGGTTGGACACCCCATCCACACAGTCAACACCTCACCTGTGATGACCTACAGCACTCCCTGATCCAGTCTGCCCACCCTAAAGGTATTCAGCTCAGCCACAGCAGCGATGGCCAACATAGCAGTCACCCCAAAGCCCACAGCTACACCGATGCCCAAGGCAATATTAGCCACCAACCGCATTGGCAGCAACTTAGCCCACATGATCAGGGACAGTATCCACCGACTCGAATCACCCAGCCCCAACACGGCCAACACCACAGCCTGCAACACCTACCCCGTCTCAACCAACAACTCGGCTATCTACAACTGCATCAAGATCCAGACAGCCCGATCCTACATGCCCAACTGTATGACGGTATTGGCGCAGGTGACCAAGATACACATGCCCTCACCAGCGCCAGCCCCCAACCTAGCACCAGCCAAAACCTACGAGATGGCAACAGCCCCCGTTGGCATGGTGCAGGCCAACGTCATAGCCAACACCAACAAGACGACCATCATGCAGGCCACATACAAGGCATCAGTCACCACAGCCTTGATCAACAGTACAGCAGTCATCTACTGCTCGATGACCACCCCGATCAACTGGGCCTTGAATTGCAACTCCAGTCTGCCTCGTTACCCCACCCAGCAGACAGCAGCAATCACAGCACCCCAGCACATCAACATGGCCAATACCAACTGCATCTTGGGCAACAAATACATCGACTCGACAACCACCGCAGTAGCTCACGCGGCCAAGGCCTACTCCTGTCCAGCGACCACAGCAGCCACATCCAAGCCAGCCAAGGACTTGTACTCAGCAGCTACAGCCTACAACACACCGACCAACGGCATGACCCCGCCTTCGAACTCAGCGGTGCAACCGCGCTGGCTCAACACAGTCAAGCCATCTTGCAACAACACAACCAAGGCAAAAGCAGCCACCAACAGCCCGTACACCCGAGCCAGCCCGCACTTGAGCGTCTATACACAGACCTCAAGCATCTTAATAATGCCCCACAGCCACCCAACCCCAGTGCAGCCCACAGCCTGCTGAACAGCCGTGCCAGCCTACACAGCAACGCCCGTCATCATCAACTACTGGGTCAACAGCACAACTACCAAACGGGTCAAGCGCAGCACTGGATCAGTGGTCAAGCCATCCATCAACACAGCCAAGCCGCCCAACACCACATCAGCGGCTTGGGCGGGCAAGGTAGGCACACACTCTCAGCCAACCAAAGCCACGTTGCGATTCAAGCCCAAGGCGGCAACCTACGACTCGACAGCCAAGGCCAGCTGTCATTGGGCAGCCAGTCTGGTCAGATCAACTTGAACAGCAGCCAAAGCATCACCCTCTCGACTGGTGGAGCAAGCATCAAGATTAGCAGCTCAGGGATTGAAATCCAGTGCAGTGGCAAGCTGAACATCAAGGCCAGCAAGATCGATCATCAGATGGGGGGCGGGCAGAATGCCAGTTTGCCCGTATTACCGAATGCATCTGGGATATTTAGTCGTCGCTTTGACTTGAGTGAATTACTGCCCAAGGATCTACTCACGCAAGGTGTTCGTTACAAACTGGTTAACCATAGCCGCAAGACCGAGACAGAAGCGGTACTCGGTCAAGATGGGCGGACGGTCAGGGTATTTGGGGATCAGGCTGAGCAGGTGGAGATGATCATTGAGGGTGTGTTAGTAAAAGAAGAAAGTGAATTCGTGCTGCCCGAAGGTTTCGATGGGTTTGAAGAAGAGGATGGCGAGTATGATTAGAGCTTTTAATAAGCCTTTATTTTATGCGAATTGAATTTGGAGTTTTTATGCCGTATTTATGCTTAAGAGTCGCTGGTTCTATTGCAGCAGCAATTTTTTTAATCAAGCCTATGCTAATGATCTTAAATCAACAGAGTATAAAGTAAGCTCACCAAAATCTGAGTTTGAGTTTTCTTTAATTCTACCTGAGTGTGTAGAACCTGCATGGATGGTCTGTTTCTTAGATGTCAAATTACTGATCAATAAGCGTGATGAAAAAACAAAAAAAGCACTACAAGTGTTAGAAATTGAAATGGGTGTTCCTAAATCTGAAGCAATAAAAGAAATGCTATTTGTTGAAACAAGATCGTTAGATAACATAGATTCACTAGGGCATAAAATTTTTAAAATTGGTGACTTTAATTTTGATGGATATACTGATTTTGCATTAATGACAGGTGCTGCTGGTGGATATGGTACACCATCTTATACATTTTATATTTTTGATCCAAAAAAAGGGTTTTTTTACGAAGATTTTAAATTTTCAGCCCTAACCAATCAAGGTCAAATTCATCACTATTTCGATTATTTGAATAAAAAAATCTCAGTATATTCAAGGTCGAGCTCTACTGATAGCAGAGAGGATATTTATGTTGTTAAAAATAATATTCCAAACTTGCTTTCATCAACAACAAGAGTTCTGACCAATCAAGATGGAGTAGATAAAATAAAAGTCGTGTTGATGAGGCAGGATGATACAGGTGCTTGGACTAGAAAGTCTTATTTTGAAGAGATTGAATAATATGACTACCGCACGGTTTACTATAACCAAACAACAGTCTGTTGCGATAATTGTTAGAGCATGTCTTACTAATCAAGTTGTGCAACATGCACAGATTTCTTATGTTTTAGCCACAGCACAGCATGAAACTTCAGATTTCGTATACTCAGAGGAAGTC
>JAYXXU010000372.1:0-6515 GCA_036019135.1 Pseudomonadota bacterium
ATAATCCGATCAATCTGTGCCAATGGTACGGCAAACATCCGATCTGCCACACGCACCATCAATGCGTCAGTCATCGAAACAGTGAGTGGTAGACGCAATGAAAAGACGGAGCCTTTGCCTGCACTGGAGTCTACACTTACACTGCCGCCCAATAGTTTAATTTCACTTTGTACCACATCCATGCCGACACCACGACCCGAAATCTGGGTCACAGATTGAGCAGTCGAGAGGCCTGCATGGAAGACAAACTGCATAATTTCTACATCACTGAGGGTTGCATCTTCTGCCAGCAAGCCACGCTCAATAGCTTTACGCCGTACCGCATCGACATTGATGCCTCGTCCATCATCTTGCAATGTAATCGCAATTTCACCGCCTTCGCGCGCCACATTCAAAATGACTTTGCCCATGGCTGGCTTACGAGCAGCTTTGCGCTGCTCTGGTGTTTCAAGACCATGATCGACCGCATTACGTAACATATGCTCTAGAGGTGCAATGATCCGCTCCAAAATCGTGCGATCTAGCTCACCTTCTGCATTTTGAATAATCAGCTCAGCAGGCTTGCCCAGCTCAGTTGAGGTCTGACGCACGACCCGTTGCAAGCGAGGAACCAGACGTGAGAATGGGACTAGACGCGACTTCATCAAGCCTTCTTGTAGCTCAGACTGTAGCCGTGACTGTTGCAACAATAGGCTTTCTGTATCGCGAACCTTATCCAACAAGGTTGATTTAAAATCAAACAAGTCAGACGCGGACTCTGCAAGGGACTTGGACAACTGATTCAAAGATGAGTATTGATCCATTTCTAATGGATCAAAATCATCATACTTGCCCATTTCACCTTGGTGACGCGCCAAAATCTGGGTTTCAAGCTCGCCTTCCATTCGACGTAACTGTTCAACCAAACGCTGTACCGTTGCCCCCATTTCTTCCAACGTCAAACCTAGACTGGTGGTATCCATCTCAATCCGCGCACGGTTGATGGCACTTTCACCCGAAAGGTTAATCATGTTTTCCATCAAGCTGGCCGACACTCGAATCATTTCGTTGGAGGCTTGATCTTGCTGATGCTGACCTGCAAAAAAACCCATCATTGGTGGTGGCTGATCACCTGTAGCAGCAGGCACAGCAACAGGGTGTTGTACCACAGACTCTGCTTCGGCAATGGGCAGCTCAACAGCGGCCATAGTCGGCAAGGTAGTCAGGGCATCTGGATTGCGCATAAAATCTTTAAGCGCATCAATCAATGGCTCAGGATGGATCGGTCGTTCACCGCGATCCAAGATTGCCACCGCATCAGCCAACCAATCATGACTCTGTGCGAGCAATCGACCAATCATTGGGGTTTTAGGTTTTTTGTTCAGCGCGAGATCTTCATAAACAAACTCCATCTCATGCGACAAATCACCCAATGACTCGACCCCTGCCATTCGCGCACCGCCTTTGAGGGTATGCAAACCACGCTGTAGCTCTTTTAGTGGTTGCTGTTGGCTTGGATCTGCCAACCACTCGGCCAGCAGACGGCTAGTCTCGTCAATAATTTCCGCCGCTTCATCCAAAAAGATTTCGAGCATCTCTGGATCAGGCGCACTGCCTTCATCCCACGCTTGTGCCAGCACTTGCATCTGGCGCATGGCAGGCACAACCACGGGATCAGTGCTGGTCGCGATCACAGCGGTGGCCTCTTCATGCGAAGCAGCCACACTAGGCGGTGTCACCTCTGAGGATTGGGCGGCTGCAGGCATGACTGGACTTACTGTCGTTGAATCAACGACTGGCGATTCAATCGAGCCAGCGGCCGCTATAGAAAAAAAATCGTTCAGTACCTGAGTATCATGCTGCACCAAATATTGCTGTAACGTCGCCAGCTCCTCAGGGCAAAAGAACGATGTGCCTTGCTTAACCAGTTGATCAATCTGACGCGCAATCTGATCCTGCGCATGACGCATGAACCGTACTAACTCAGGACTGGCCTGTATACGTCCATCAACCAGTTGTTCGTAGATGGTTTCTAGCTCATGGCCTAAATCACCAACACTTTCAACCCGTGCCATACGCGCACCACCCTTAAGGGTGTGCAAATGGCGCTGTAAGACAGTCAAAGGCTCGGTTGCGGTTGGATCTTGTGCCCATGCATCAAATTGCTCATCAATCCCCTGAACCAGCTCCTCAGCCTCCTCTAAGAAGATTTCCAATAACTCAGGATCATTATGCGTATCAAGCGTAACGGCCTGTGCTACTGAAGAGGGATGGTCAGATGCAGGCAACCCAACCACCAATTCGGCAGCATCTGCTTGCAACGGAGGGTTGACCACAGATTCGATCTGAGGGACATCAACACTGCTCTGCTCATCCAACCAATCTGTGAGCTTATTGCGGACTTCTTGTTCAGCAGGCACTTTTTGACTACCTGCCATCGCATCAAACATACGGGTTAGTGCTGCATGAGCATTCCCCAGCAGCTCAACCAGAACGGCATCCTCGGCCAACTCAGGCTTCTGACCTAACACTTGATAAACCGCTTGTAGCTGACTCGACAGTTGATGTAGCGAAGGAACTGGCATATTGGCCGTTGCATCGACCAAATGCCCTGCCTGAACCGCCATGCGCTGCACATAATCGATATGATCCGCACCACTGAGCTGATTTTCTAGCTCCCACTCTGCATCCAATACATCATCAATATCGAGTGCCATCAGTTGTGCAACCAAACCCGCAACAGCAGCATCTTCAGAGACGTCTTCTGAGCTTACCCCTTGCTCAAGAACTGCAATATAGTCAATCAGCAACTGATCTTCATCAGTTAGCTTGGCACTCGAACCATGCACCGTCACATAGTGCAAATGCCATTGAACCTGTTGTGTCAGTTGGTTCAACAAATCAATATGTGCGGCCTGCATCGGCTGATGATCTCGCATCAAGCGCTTGCATTCGCTCTCCATCGCCATGGCGACACGGTAAATCGGATCCATCCCCGACATACCAGCACTGCCACGCAGCGTATGTACTGCCCGAAGCAAGACATCAGTGACTTCAGCAGGCTCTGGATAAGACTGGACAAAATGTTGAATATCTTCTAAATACCCCTCAGCCTCAGAAATAAAAATCTCTAATAACTGTGGATCAATCTCATTTTCAGTGTTTGAAATATCTGCTGTATCAGCAGAGGCTTCAGGTACAGGTGATTCAAGTAGCTCTGTATTTAATGCCACTGCTAAGGCATCAAAGGCATCTGGCAAATCAGCATCTTCAGAATCAAACCCACCATCAAGCGCTGACGTTGTATCACTCACGTCATCGACGGACGGTTGTGTCGCTGATGCGGACGCTATAGCGCCCTCCAATCCAGCAGAGACTGCGGTCTCATCTTGTGTCAGCCACGACAGCTGAATGGGCTGACCTGCGGTCAGTCGCTGTGCTGCGGTCATCAGTCTAGCAGTCGATAACGATGGGGGCTGCGTCGCTTTGAAGTCTTCAACCAAGACGGGCACACAAGCCAATACTTCAGTGATCAGCGCAACCATGTGATCATTCGGTTGAACCGTCTGATCTAATACACGATTGAGGAGATTTTCAACCGACCATGCCAACTCTCCCACGACCCGCGCTCCGACCATGCGGCCTGAACCCTTCAGGGTATGAAACCCGCGGCGAAACTCTTTAAGCGCCGCAATATCATCAAAGTCAGCGACCCATTGTGGGAAGGTCTGATGAATCGCCTCTAAAACTTCCTCAGCTTCCTCAATGAAAATCTCACGGATTTCATCATCCTGATCAAAGTCATCTGTTGGTACACTGAGCCACTCGGGCTCATCCACCGCATTTGATGGCTGTGATACCGCAGAAAGCGGCAGAATAGCAGCCGAAGAAGCCTCAACAGGCGGCTCAGCTGTGGTATCCGCTTGAACAACCTCTTCCTCTTCTGATACTGCGGTAGCATCGGCAACTACGCTCGCATTGGCTGCACGAGGGCTTTCACCTTTGGTCAAAGCATTGGCAATCTCAATCAATGGCCGTGGATCTAAGCTGGCGGGTTGTCCTGCGGCATAGTCCTGTACCAATACGGGCACCATAGCCAACACGTCGTGAATCAGCGCCACCATTTCATCGTTGGGCTGAATGGTCTGATCCAGCACGCGATTGAGCATATTTTCAATTGACCATGCCAGTTCACCTACTACCCGTGCACCGACCATGCGGCCTGAGCCTTTAAGCGTATGAAAGCCGCGGCGAAAATCTTTGAGCACCACTTGATCATTAAAATCATTTATCCACTCAGGCAGTGCTTGATGAATCGCCTCTAAAACCTCCTCAGCTTCCTCAATGAAAATCTCACGGATTTCATCATCTTGATCGAAGTCATCTTCAGGCAGTTGTATACTAGACTCAGCTTTTTCAGCTTTTTCAGCTTTTTCAGCTTTTTCAGCTTTTTCAGCTTTTTCAGCTTTTTCAGCTTTTTCAGCTTTTTCAGCTTTTTCAGCTTCAATGATTTCGAGTGGAGTGTCATCATGATAGACCTTATCCCCCCCAACAGCTTCAGGGGCGGCGGTCGTGACAGGCACAACAAATGCGTCTAGAGCCAATACCGCTTGATCTAAAACTTGATCGTCTTGGTAGTGTCCCGCCAACTGATCCAAATAGTACTCAATCGCCGAGATGGCCTGCGC
This sequence comes from Pseudomonadota bacterium, assembly GCA_036019135.1. Lineage (GTDB taxonomy): Bacteria > Pseudomonadota > Gammaproteobacteria > Pseudomonadales > Moraxellaceae > JAYXXU01. Next base: position 4,668 of record JAYXXU010000372.1, read on the forward strand.
CAATAAATCTACCTGCTTCCAATTCGGCTCAAAGCTTGGCAATAAGACAGTTTGTTCAATCAGTTGAGATAGACGCACCAGCAATTCAGCAGGACGGTTCAGTCCCAAAATCACAAACGCACCGCGTACGCTAGACAAGTGATTTGGCAGTTCACTTAAGCCATTATGCGCGGCATCTAGCCCCCGAATGTGATATGCCACTAACGCATCTTTGGCGGCCTCAAGTGCTGCACGCGACTCGCGTACCACGGCATGATGTGCATCGCTGAGTGTGTCTTGCTCTAAATCTATCGATGACATCAAGGTGATAGTTTGCGAGAGATCAACCTCCAACTGATCCAAAACATCGAATGCCTGCTGTATATCTGGCTGTGGTAATGCCAAATTGGCAACAACCAAGCTGACTGTAGCGGACAGTTCACTCCAACCCGCCACGCTCAAGAGCCGCTCAGCTTCTTGCAAACTGACTCGACCTGCGGCTGCACTTTTGCTCAACGCCTGTCTTGCATCGTGAATTGCGTGCTTGACCGTGTCTAAGAGGCGTGGGGTCACTCCTGCCTCATTGCTACTGTCCAAACCAAACGCCTGTTTGAGCCGCTTGGCTTCTAGGGTTTGAACTTGTTGACGCTGTCCAAGCTGTAATAACGCATCAGCCAGTACGGTATCATCATCCAAGCCGTGATTAAGTAGCCGCTCTAGGCGAATTAGCAAATATTGAACATCCAAATCTACCTGATGTTGCGTAGCATCTAATGCGACTTCTTGATACAACGTATGCGCCACATGCCACAACGCTGCTTGTTGTAAGGTGCTAGCACCTTGGCACATATATTGGGCAACGCGAACAATTGCCTGCCAATTGGCTGTAGTCGCACATCCATCCAACACAGGCTTTAAATGCGACCGCAAGACTTGCGCCAACAATTTTCGGTTGGTTTTATCAATCGGTGACGCCAACCACTCTGTATTGATAATCAGTGTTAAATCAGGTTTTAACCAATCACGCTGCTTGAGCGGATCACGGGTTAACAATGGTCTAAAATGATTGACCATCCGATAAATCGCCACCGAATGACCGCGTTTGGTGCGTTGCATTTGCACCAACTCATCTCGAAGCAAATCAATCCCTAAAGCCAATTCTGGCAAGACATGCAAACCAACATGACCATCCACCATCAAATGACTAAGCTGCTCTAGCGTTTCTGCGAGTACCAATGGCTCAGCCAATTGCGTCATATGCAGCGTGCCACTCACCTGATGCAATAAGCTACACAGCGGCACAAGATCCTGCTTTTGTTTGGCCTGACTGACATGTTGACGCGCCTCTAGCAACGTCTCATCGAGTGCATCCTTGACCCAATCCAGTGCGATATAAGACTGCTGATTCATTGTTTTGTACTCATAAAATTGGCCTCGATCACAGCTTGATTCGCTCGAATGCAAGCGTGCCCGAATAATCAACTCGTCTCATTTGTGGATGACGCCAATCGGACATTTCGCCCGGCCCCAACACCAACAAACCCCCTAGTGTCAGACGCTGTACCAACGCATCCAAGATATCTCGACGATCAAATTTGCGAAAATAGATCAAGACGTTTTGGCAGAACACCACATCCAATTTGCGAAAAGGTGCTGTTGATACATCCATTAAATTAAAGACTTGAAAGCTGACTTGACTGGCTAATGTCGGATGAATCTGCCAGTCTCCTGATGCCAAGCGCACACCAAATCGCTCGCGCATTACTTCAGGAATCATCTCAAACCGCCGTGCAGGATAAATGCCCAAACGGGCAGGTTGTAGCGCTTGCTCACTAATGTCTGTCGCCATGACTTTGAAGTCTTTTAATG
>JAYXXU010000373.1:0-2902 GCA_036019135.1 Pseudomonadota bacterium
TTGAAAAATCGAAAAATCCTGTCCCGTTGAGCCTTCTTGTGAAGCAGAAATCGCCAAAAAGTCTGCAATGCGTTGGGCACGATACGATTGCTCTTGATGTAGGCCCGAGAGCTCCTGCCACGTATCCAACAACAATAACCGCAGCACCACGATCAACACGGGCAAAAACACCACACGCTGTAGCAAAATTGCGGCGGGCTGAGCATTGACCGTGGACATCCGCATACTCCCTGACGACGTGTGGCAGCAAACTAACGCATTGCACTAGCGTTTTTTATCCCTTTTCTTAAAGCTCTGTACATAGCGACGTTTACGCTCTGCCATCCGCTCATTCAGTTGAGTTCTACGGCCTTCAAATGGGTTTTCACCACTCTTAAACTCAATCTGCACAGGTGTGCCTTGCAGCTTGAACACCTTACGGAAAATATTTTCCAGATAGCGGCGATAGTCGGCAGGCACATGATCGGTCTGATTACCATGTATCACAATCACAGGTGGGTTTTGACCACCCATGTGCGCATAACGCAGTTTAATCCGACGACCAGACACCATTGGCGGCTGATGCTGCGCCACCGCATCTTCGAGAATCTGCGTGAGACGATGGGTCGGGACTTTAAGCATAGCCGAATCGTAAGCACGATGAATCGAGGGATACAAATCACCCACTCCCGTGCCGTGCAATGCCGAAATCAAATGAATCTTGACCCAAGGCGCAAAATCAAAGCGCTGCTCAATGTCTTCTTTGACTTGTTTGCGATCATAGTCAGACATGCCATCCCACTTGTTGATGGCAATCACTACCGCACGACCCGCTTCAATCGCAAAACCCAATAGATGAAGATCCTGCTCGACGATGCCTTCACGCGCATCAATCACCACCACCACCACATGCGCATCTTTCATCGCCTGTAGTGTCTTGATCACTGAGAATTTTTCGACCACCTCATCAATACGACCACGGCGACGGACACCAGCGGTATCAATCAGTGTGTACTTGCGGCCTTGGCGTTCATAGGGAATATAAATACTGTCACGCGTCGTACCAGGCATATCAAACACCACCACGCGATCCTCGCCCAACAAGCGATTTACCAGTGTCGACTTGCCGACATTCGGACGACCAATCACTGCAAGACGCAAACCAGGTGCTTGATGCTCCTCATCGAGTGGCACATCTTCGGGCAGCTCTGCTGTCACATCCTCAATCAATTGCGCCACACCGCGGCCATGACTGGCAGCCACATGATGCGGCTCACCAAATCCCAACTTAAAGAACTCACTCACGGCTGCTTCGGCATGTACGCCATCGACTTTGTTGGCCACCAAATGAATTTTTTTGCCTAATGCGCGTAAGTTAGCAGCAATCTGCTCATCGGAAGCCAGTAACCCCGCCCGCGCATCAACAATAAATAAAATAATATCGGCTTCTTCAATCGCAGTACGTGACTGCTCCGCCATATAGTTATCAATCCCACCTTCATTTTCGCCGATACCGCCTGTATCCACGACAATAAAAGATTTATTTTCAAAGGTTGCATCACCATACTGGCGATCGCGGGTCAGCCCCGGTAGATCGGCCACCAGCGCATTACGCGTCTTGGTAATTTGGTTAAACAACGTGGATTTGCCCACGTTAGGCCGACCGATTAAGGCGATCACAGGTTTCATATTGGTTTCATTCCACATCTCATGCGAGTCATGAGATGAATGCGATATCGAGAATGAGCGGCGCTGACCCGCAGCATGCCGCCCGTTTTGATCCATCTGTTGCGACATCCGATTCAGTGCGTTCACCGATACAGCAAAAAGCACCCATCAACATCGCGAGTATCAGCGGATGTCGTGCTGGTCTGAACCGCCACTAGGCCACCATGCCTCAGCACGACAGATTAAGAAATCTGCCAAATACTCAGTGCACCAGTCACGCTATTGACCAAGAGTTGATCATCCACCACACGCAGCGTGCGTATTGCACCACTGGTACGCACTCGGCCAACAATTTTGCCTTCGGTTTGTTCAATCACATGCAGATAACCGTCTAGATCACCGACGACTAACCAACGACCCAACACCACAGGATTAGACAGTTGACGATAAGCCAAGTCTTTTTGTTCCCATAACAAGCTGCCATCTTGTTCATCATAAGCTTGAAGGCTACCGTCACTGGTCGCAACATACACATTTCCTAGGCCTGTGGCAGCACCACGCAAGCTACTGGTATCTGCATCCCAACGCACCCGCTGACTGTCTAAATCGACAGCAACCAGTTGGCCTTGATAGCTGACCACATACAATTGGCGACCAGACAGCAGCGGATCACCATCAATATCAATCAAGCGCTGTACATCGGTACGCCCTGCACTGACGGCAACACGACGCTCCCATTGCGGCACACCTGTACGCAAATCTAAACCATAAATTCGACCTGTCGCACCTGCAATAATCACGATACGGTCATCAAACAGCACGGGGGCAGCCACACCACGCACACTCAGCGCAGGTACAGGAATATCAAAACTCCAGATTTTTTTACCACTGGCCTGATCAAAGCCACTGATTGAGCTATCATTGGCTGCAACGATGACACGCTCTTGTGCAATCAACGCGGGCGCAAGCACAGAGGCAGTGGTTTGGCCAGTCCAGCGGGATTCACCCGTTTGGCTATCCAATGCCAACACTTGACCTGCACGAGTGGTCACAACAGCCAAACCGTCAGCAGCGGCCACGCCACTGGTAATTTGGTCTTTTTTAAACTGGCGTTGCCACTGGCTTTTACCGTTGCCGTCCCATGCTTCCACACGCCCCGCACGACTGGCAGCAATCGTCAGGTCATTGGCACGTGCAATCTGCAACCGTAAAGGATCTTTTTTGACTGATCCACCGATGTTGGACTGCCAAACCC
>JAYXXU010000374.1:0-5874 GCA_036019135.1 Pseudomonadota bacterium
CGCCCCAGTACAGGCCGACCCGACCATAACCGCACCGAGATTAGACAACTGGCGCTGCTTAAACAACGCCGCGCCACTGGTATGCATCACCTCAGCGATCAGCGCGGCAGGCAGCGTGATTTCAGCGACCACACGTTTACCGCGTGTATGTAAGCTATTCACAAAGGAATGTTTTTTATCGGTATCGAAGTTGGCCGCCAGACTAAAATGCTCCAGCCCTGCTGGTTGCTGCGCCAAAATCCACTGACAGGCATGATGGGTGGCTTTGGACACCATGTTTTGGCCTGCCGCATCGCCAGTGGTCATATTAAAGCGTAACCAGCGCATTTTACCGGCGCTGTACTGCTCAATATCGCGCAACTTGCCCGAACGGGTGGTCGCTTCGGCGGCGGCTTTGATGTGGTCAAAATTGGCGGTCACCCACAGGCCAAAGTCACGTGCATGACGGGCATTTTCAAATACAAAAATCGGCGCACGCTGCATCGCATCATCGACCACCGTGCAGGTAATCCCACCCGCCTCACGGGTCAGGCGCATGCCACGCGAATAACTCGCCACCAGTGTGCCTTCAGTGGTCGCCATCGGCACATAAAACTCACCTTGCGCATGCTCACCGTGTACCAACACGGGGCCTGCAAAACCCATTGGCACTTGTACACAACCCGTGAAATTTTCGATATTGCCGCGACATTGCTCAGGATCAATGCTATAGCGGCTGGTGTGATGCAGATTGGTTGGGCTGTGCGATGACACCAAGGCTTGGCGTTGTTGAATGATGTCCGCTTGATAGTCGTTGTTGCGGTCACGGGGCAGTTTGGGTAGTTGGGCGATATTGGTCGTCATTGGCAGTTCCTTGCGCAGGGGGATGTCACTCAAGTGATATGGCACAGTGTAGCGGTTTTTTTGTACACAAAGACTTGCCAGACTGACAAGAGGTGTATGGCAACAACATCATGCGGTATGCTCAGATCATCGCACTGGCTCAATTCAGATGGCAGACAAGCGATGTGTGGTGGTTTTGGCTGGTTTTGGAAAAAATAACGATGACTTCTGCGCGACTCCGTTGGTATCACCGATTTAGCATTCATAGTGCCTATGGTCAGTTGATTGCATTGGTGTTTTTTCCAATTTCAGCACTGGCATTGATCGGCGCTTGGTTGGTACTCGAAGAAACCCATCAAGCCGCCATGACCGAACAACGCAACGCTGCCCAAGCGATTTTGGCGCGCTATGTACCCGCAGGGCAGGCGCTTGCACCCTTGTTAGATCAGCCTGAAGGGGTCGAAACCACCAAGTCGATCTTGCGCAGTATGTTTGAGGAGTCAGGGCTGTTACGGATTGCCTTGGTGGATGTCGATGGTCGACAACGCATGAGCATGGGCTATGGTGCGATGCGCGATTGGCCAGCCTTTGAACCGAACCGCGAGATGTTTGGCCCTTTACCTTCACCGATTGGCACAACCTATGGCCAGCGGATTGGTTTTACCAGCGATGGGCCCGTTTGGCTGTTGATTGACATGGATAATCAACCATTCCAATTGGCTCGACATCGGGTTTGGCTGGCGCTGGCGATTACCTGTTTGGTGACGCTGCTGTTGCTGTTGCTGTGTTTGAATATTTATTCGCGGCGTTGGATCGCGCCGATTTATGAGATGCGATTGCAGTTACAACGACTCAATGCCGATACCCTGCATCATTCGCTAGAGGTCTCGAGTAGCGGTGAGTTGCGGTTGTTGCAAAAAGATGTGAGCTACTTGTTGCGGCGCTTACATAGCAGTTTTGAGGAGCTAAAAGCCCATACCGAGCAAACCGAAGACGACTTACGCCGCACGCTAGATGAGCTTGAAATCCAAAACATCACTTACCGCAAGGCACGCGATCTGGCGATTCAATCTAACAATGCCAAATCAGCATTTTTGGCCAATATCAGTCATGAGCTGCGTACCCCACTGAACAGTATCGATGGCTTTATTAACCTGCTATCTCGGCGTGGACAGCTCAGCAGCGAACAAAACCTATATGTCCAAACCATCCGCAAATCCTCGGCGCATTTGTTGGCATTGATCAACGATGTATTGGATTTTTCTAAAATCGAAGCTGGCAAGCTGGCACTTGAGAATGCCCCTTTTAATCTCGAAGAAGCGGTGTTTGATGTGCTGGATATGTTGTCACCATTGGCCAGTGATAAAAAACTTAATCTGGCAGTGTATTACTATGATGATGTACCACGCCAAGTACGCGGCGATATTTTACGCTTTAAACAAATTTTGACCAACTTGGTCAGCAACGCCATCAAGTTCACGCCTGATGGTGAGGTGGTGGTTCGAGTGCAACTCGACAGTAGCCATGCGCAAACGCATCAATTGCATGTGTCGGTGCAAGACAGTGGGATTGGGCTCTCTGTCTCAGACCGAGATAAGCTCTTTCAATCCTTTAGCCAAGCTGATCCCTCAGTGACTCGCCAATTTGGTGGCACTGGCTTAGGCTTGGCGATTTCACGTCAACTGTGCCGTTTGATGAATGGTGAGATTGGTTTTGAGGACAATCTGACCCGTGATGGGCAAGGCAAAGGCTCGACCTTTTGGTTCCAAGTACAATTCGGTCGGATTCATGAGGTCGAGATGATCTGGCCGAATCTATCGGATCGTCGCGTACTGGCCAGCATGCAGCACACGGCCAGTCGGCATGTGTTGCGTGGTTATTTGGCACGCATGAACATTGAACTTGAAGAAGCCAGCTCGCTCGCGGATTTGTTTGGTCGTCTGTATGATTTTGAACAGCAATGCCAAGGTCAAGGCTGGGTCATTGTTGATCATGATAGCGACATGGCGGCTTTACTGCGTGAAATTCGCACCCGCTATAGCGGCGCGGTGATGGTATATGGCTATCAGATGATGCTAGACCCTGATGAGCTGGAGCAGTATCACGCCCAAGCACTTTATCAACCGCTGAGTCGCCAAAACCTACAGGCTATTCTGCAACATAGCCCAATCAGTCCTCCTGAGAGCTATGATTTTAGTGATCAACATCTGCATGTGCTGGCAGTCGATGATCATCTGCCTAACCTGATGGTTTTGGATGCCCTACTCAGTGACTTGGGGGTCTATGTCACAACAGTCTCTAGTGGCCAAGATGCGATTCAACAGATCAAGCAGCGGGCAGAACGCAATGCGGATCCTTTTGATCTGATTTTTATGGATATTCAGATGCCGCGTATGTCTGGCTTGGAGGCCACGCAACAGATTCGTGACATTGAAGCCTCATGGACCCCGCCGATGCATGTGCCGATCATTGCACTGACCGCACACGCCTTGGCAGATGAGCGGGATCAACTGCGCGCAGCAGGCATGGATGACTATGTTGGCAAACCGATTCACCATGAGCAACTGGTGCATCTGATTCAAACATGGACGATGCAACGACAAAGCAACTACCAGCCAGATCAACCGCGCGATGCCCTGCCCACCCTCAGCGATCTTGGCAACGTGCCACAAGATCAACAGCCGATGATTGATTGGGCGGCATGTTTGAAGCATGCTGCCCAAAAGCCTGACTTAGCTTTTGATTTATTATCGATGTTGCTGGACGGGCTGACTGATGATCAACAAGAACTCGAAGAAGCACTGGCACAGGCCGATGATGCCCGACTCGAACAGCGCGCACATCGACTACATGGTGCAACTCGCTATACGGGCGTACCTGCATTACAACAACAGATTGCTGAATTGGAACAATATTTAATTCAGTCACGCAAACAAGGCCGCGCGCAAACGCCTGAGCATCGACAACACCTGACCGAACTGACGCATGCTGTGTTGCAGGTGATCCAACAACTGCTGAGTATTGATCTGGCCTATGCTGACTTGGATCAATTGACTACTGCGTCAATTCGGCCAAGCCCACCACAGGACTGAATCAGTTATGATCGGATCATCTTGATGTCACTTGAGTCCGATCATGCCGCTGGTATTCGTTGCAAAAAAAGGCAATCTTGCCACTGTTCAACTCAATCGTCCCGAAAAACGCAATGCCATGTCATTCGCCTTGTTACGCGAACTGATCGTGGTGGCCAATCGACTCAAGCGTGATAAAAGCATTCGAGCGATTATTCTGATGGGCAGCGGCTCAAGTTTCAGCGCAGGGATTGATCTGAGCGACCTCAACAACCCCAAAAACGCGGCATTCGCAGCATGGGAATTGATCAAGCCGGGTCAGAGCTTATTCCAAAAAGCATTTTTGGTCTGGCAAACCATGCCCGTGCCCGTGATCGCTGCCCTACACGGGCATTGCTTCGGTGCAGGCATGCAACTGGCCTTGGCTGCGGATATTCGGATCAGCACCCCCGAATGCCAACTGTCGATTATGGAAAGCCGCTGGGGGCTTGTGCCTGATATGGGGCTGACCCAAAGCCTGCGCGGACTGCTCCCGCTGGATGTCGCCAAGGAGCTGACGTTAAGCGGTCGGATTTTATCGGGTCAAGAGGCCAAGCAACTCGGCTTGGTCACCCACCTGTCAAGTGATCCACGTCTAGCCGCAGAAGAACTAGCCAAAGAGCTGATGACACGTTCACCTGATGCACTACTGGCGGGCAAGCGCGTGTTAAATGCGATGGTACAACAACCCAAACGCGCGCTTCGACTTGAAAAAATCTGGCAGCTCAAGCTGATCCTTGGCAAAAATAGCAAAATCGCCCGCCAAAAAGACAAACAGCCTGAAATGAGCTTTTTGCCACGGCAGTTTGATTAGCCGTGCAGTTTCATCCATAAGGTCAAACATATGGCACAGTATGCATTCTTAGGCATTGGACTGATGGGCAGTCGAATGAGTCAGCGCCTGCTACAGGCTGGCCATCGCCTCAGCATCTGGAATCGGACGCGCGCCGCAACAGACATGCTGGCGGCACAAGGCGCACAGGTCTTAACCGACCTGTCCCAGCCGATCCATGCCGACGTGATTGGCCTGTGTCTGGCTGATGATGCTGCCGTCAGACAAGTCGCCGCACAACTGATCCCTCAGCTACAAGCGGGTCAGATCGTGGTGGATTTTTCGAGTATCACTGCCGAGACGACGCGTGATCTGGCACAACAAGCCCAAGCTCGCAATGCGTTTTGGGTCGATGCACCCGTGTCTGGAGGTGTAATCGGGGCGGAGCAAGGCTCACTGGTGATTTTTGCGGGGGGTGATGCTCAGGCCATCCAACAGCTCACAGATTTTTTTGCCCCTCTGAGCCAACGCGTGACGCACATGGGCGACAGCGGCACAGGGCAAGTCACCAAGATCTGTAACCAATTGATCGTCGCTGCTAATAGCACACTGATTGCTGAAGCGATTGCTCTGGCACAACAAGCAGGCGTTGATGCCACACAGCTTGCCCCTGCCTTGGCAGGTGGTTTTGCCGACTCCAAGCCGCTCCAGATCCTTGCACCACGCATGGCAACTCAGAACTTTGAGCCTGTACAGTGGAAAGTGCAAACCCTGAACAAAGATCTCAGTAACGCGCTCAATCTGGCACAATCGCTCGGCTTACTGATTCCCGTTGCCCAACAGGCACAACAGCGCCTACAGCAACACGTGCAAGCAGGTCATGGTCATGCTGAAGCCGATTTATCCAGCATCATTCAATTGTATTGGGATTGATTGGACGGTGAGAGAGGCAATGGTGTGCAGTATGAAGGCCTCCTTGCCTTCAGTGTGACGCTACAACCGTCTAATGAACCACATCGGGATTCGACTCAACCAGCCCCAAAATCGCTTTGGTCTGAGCAATCAAAGCAGCTTCATCTGTTTGACTCGGATGAAAGTCTCGACGGTAGTAACTCAAGAAACGTGGAATCATCACACGATACTCACGACCAACCAACCCAATAAATTTTT
>JAYXXU010000375.1:0-2275 GCA_036019135.1 Pseudomonadota bacterium
TGCCCATACTCAATGTATCCCAATCGGCGGGATGCTGATGCTGTCCGCGTAACATCTCAAAATGCTGACGAGTTTGCTCAAATGCTGCATGATGATGGGGTGCAGGAATCACCATCAAGCCTCGCAATCTCACATTCGGCAATCCACTGATGTGCTGCACCAATTCAGGCAGTTGATCTGGATGACAGCCCGATTTAGAGGCTTGATCGTCGATATTGACCTGAATACACAGATTTAATGCAGGCAAGCCTAATGGACGCTGGGCAGACAAGCGCTCAGCAATCACCAATCGATCTACCCCATGCACCCATGCAAAATGTGCAGCCAAATCACGGGTTTTATTGCGTTGCACAGGGCCAATAAAATGCCACTCAATCGCCAAATCCATCAACTCAGCTTGCTTGGCCGATGCCTCTTGTAAATAATTTTCAGCAAACTCGCGCTGCCCAGTGTGATACAGCTCACGGATTGAGCTCGCCGAATGCGTCTTGGATACTGCAAGCAAACTCACACTGTTGGTATCGCGTCCAATCGACTGGCACGCTTGCGCAATCCGCGCCAGAATCTGTTGGCGTTGCTGGTTAAAATCAGTCATGATTTGGCCTACTCAAGATTGAACCAGCCGGATCGCTGGCAAACACACCGATCTTCTGGCCGACCATGCGCCAGATCACAGGCTAAAACACAATTGTAAGGGGTTTTGCATGGATATTACTGAACTACTGGCCTTCTCTGCCAAAAATGGCGCATCTGACTTACACCTGTCGTCTGGTTTACCACCGATGATTCGCGTGGACGGAGAGGTTCGTCGGATTAACCTGCCCGCCATGGAGCATAAAGAAGTCCACCGACTGATTTATGACATCATGAACGACAAGCAACGTCGGGATTATGAAGAATTCCTCGAGACCGACTTTTCGTTTGAAGTACCTGGCATCGCCCGCTTTCGGGTCAACGCTTTTAACCAAAACCGTGGTGCAGGCGCTGTATTTCGGACGATTCCCTCCAAGGTTCTCACCATGGAAGATCTGGGGTTGGGGCAGGTATTTAAAGACATTTGTGAAACCCCACGCGGTATTGTCTTGGTCACAGGACCAACGGGTTCAGGCAAATCAACCACTTTGGCCGCCATGTTGGACTATATTAACAACAACCGTTTCGACCATATTTTGACCATTGAAGATCCGATTGAATTCGTTCACCAATCCAAAAAATGCCTGATCAATCAGCGTGAAGTTCATCGGGACACCCATGGCTTTAACGAAGCACTACGCTCGGCACTACGGGAAGATCCAGACATCATCTTAGTCGGTGAGATGCGCGACTTAGAAACCATTCGTCTGGCGCTGACTGCCGCAGAAACAGGCCATTTGGTGTTTGGGACGCTGCACACCACCTCCGCCGCCAAAACTATGGATCGGATTATTGACGTGTTCCCTGCGGACGAAAAAGATATGGTACGTGCCATGCTCTCTGAGTCGTTACAAGCCGTTATCTCACAGACTCTGCTGAAAAAAACGGGCGGTGGTCGTGTAGCGGCGCATGAAATCATGATTGGTATTCCTGCGATTCGAAACTTGATCCGTGAAAACAAAGTCGCACAAATGTACTCTGCGATTCAAACAGGTGCAGGCTATGGCATGACCACCTTGGATCAGAGTCTCAAGGGCTTGGTGCAAAAAGGCCTGATCACCAGTGCCGTGGCCAAAAGTGCGGCCAAGCAGCCTGATTCTTTCCTGTAATTTAATGATCTAATTGGGAGTCCAGCAAATGGAATTTGATGATCTATTGCGACTGATGGTCGAAAAAGGCGGCTCTGACCTGTTTATTACCGCAGGGGTCGCACCTTCCATGAAGCTGCATGGTAAAATTGTGCCAGTAACCAAAACGCCGCTGAGTGGTGAAATTGTTGCGCAATTGATCGAAGGCATCATGTCCGAAAATCAAAAGCAAGAGTTCCGCAGTAGTTTTGAATGTAACTTTGCGATCACCGATAAAAACGAATCGGCTCGTTTTCGGGTCAGCGCCTTTATGCAACGTGATCAACCAGGCATGGTGTTGCGTCGGATCGAGAACATTATCCCCAGTGTGGATGACCTAAAACTCCCCTCTATCATCAAAGACCTAGCAATGACAAAGCGAGGAATTATCATTTTTGTCGGCGCAACAGGGACAGGTAAGTCCACGTCTTTGGCTGCGATGATTGGCCACCGCAATCACAACTCACGTGGCCATATCATTACGATTGAAGATCCGATTGAGTTTGTGCATCAAC
>JAYXXU010000376.1:0-12900 GCA_036019135.1 Pseudomonadota bacterium
GGTGCTGTGATCACTGATAATGTCCCTGCAGGCTTAAGCAACGTGTATTGGAGCTGTGTGGTTCCGATTGATGGCGTATTTGCCACAGCAACAGTGGGTAATCCGAATAGTGTAGGCACCCGCACCGACGAGATCTGCGTCACCCCACAAGCGGCAGCCAATATTCCCCGTCAAGTCACGGGCAACAGTATCAGCCAAACTGTGAACTTGCCCGCAGGGCGCAGCGTACAAATCCGTGTGATTGGACGCGCTACGGGTGGGGCACTGAATAACACCGCAAGCGTTGCCCCACCCACAGGCTTCATTGATCCTAATATGAGCAACAACACCAGTGCGAGTGTCAGCACCAATGTCCAACCTGCACTGATGGGGGCTTGTAGCGCAGTGAAGTTACTTGATGCCAACGGCGTCAATAACAGCCCTGTTAACTGGCCTGTCCAACAAGGTGCGAGTGTCGCTACCGTCAGCTTTAATCGTACAGGGATTGCTAACGCTAACCAGTCACATACCTCAGGTACAGCCACAGGCTTGGCACCACATCCCTTGAGAATTGGCTCGGCAGGGCAAGATCGCTTTACCAAGACCAGTGGCACGACATGGAGCTGGACAGCGACATTTAGTACACCGATTGCGCTCAATCAGCTGTATCTACATCTCAATGACATGAACTCCTACGATCCGACGGTCACCTTGACTCTCGCGGGTGGCACAGCCAATCGGACGGAGTTGAGTGGCTATAGCTGGAATGCCGAAGCGTCAACGCAAGAGTTGATCTTTAATCAAAGCAACGGCCAAATCACGCGCCTATTTAACCGTAATGAAGGTACAGGTGGTGCGGACATCAACCCACGTGGTTCGATGGTGTTTTTATCGGATAGCAACAGCACTGTGACCAGTATTACCCTGTCGAGTAATAACACCACTTTTGCGGATTTTATCGCGATTGAGTTTGGTGCACGTTTAAGCTGCGATTATGGTGATGCGCCTGCTGCATATGGCAACCCACGTGCAGGTGTACTGGCCAGCTACATGCAACTGGGTGCAACCATCCCCGATGTTGAGGCCAGTGCATCCAGTCCCCGCGATTATACAGGCGATGACGTCACAGGGATTGATGATGAAGACCTGATCAGCACGGCTCCACGTCTGACCAGTGGTGCGACCAGCTTTAGCTTGAGCAACTTGACTGTCCTAAACAACAGTGGTCACCCCGCCACCCTACGTGGCTGGATTGATGGCAATCGCAACAACAGCATTGACGCAGGCGAACAAGTCAGCATCGCCATTCCGACTGATCCCAATCCGCAAATCGTCAGCCTCAATTGGAGCGCCCTCAGTGGCCTGCAAAATGGCCAAACCCTGTTGCGCTTCACCCTGTTAGATGATGCAGACAGCTTGTTTGGTGAAATTGAAGATCATGTATTGCTGATTGGCAATGAACTGACCCTGATCCAAATCAACCAAATTCAGCTCAATGGCGCAGCAGGAGACTACGAGCGATATGACTACAGTATCGCCGTTGATCAAGGTGCAACCAATCTTGACAGCCAAAGCATGCAACAACCCTACGAGCAAGACAGCAGCCAACAGCTTACGCTAGAGGTGGGCTCATTCCCTGCTGGGATTGTCAGCATCAGCCAACAGATTCAAGGTACCGTTCCGACTGATCGCGAGCGTGGCTACTACACCACCTTAAGCTGTGTGGGGGATGACACCGCTACCGTGTATCTTACCCAAGACTTTGACTACAACATGCTACCGTTGTCTCAAGCCAGCAACCTCACCAACCCTGAAAGTGAAGACGTCACCTGTACCTTGACCAACCGCGCTAAGCGTTTCATCGTCGAGGGTAATGTCTTTACCGACAATAGCGGTACGACAGGCGTTGCAGGCAATGCTTACAACGGCCTAATCAACAGTGGCGAAATCGGTATTGCAGGCTCAACTGTTGTTCTGAATACCTGTAGTGGTAGTCCGCTCGCCAGCACCGTGACGACGGCTGATGGTCAGTATCGCTTTCTCACCAGCAGTCCACTGAACACCTTGTGTATCGACCAGACCAATCTGACAGGCTACAGCTCTGTCAGTGGCGGTGTAGATACCCAAGTGCCAGATCGTTATGATTACGACCGTGGACTGGATCGGATCAGCTTTAGCAACGTCAACAACTACAGCACCGCAGATGCCCCTGTAGACTACGACCAAGCTAACTTTGGTGATGCCCGCTTGAATCTGATTCTCACCACAGATGGACAACAAACCACCACTGCTGGTGGCACGGTCAGCTACCCGCATACCCTGCGTACGGATGCAGTCTTGGATGTTGGAACACTGGATACCCTCAGCACCGAGAATCCAACATTGGGCTGGACGACCGTTCTGTATCGTGATGACAACTGTAATGGCGTGATTGATGCAGGCGAGCAGCCACTGACCAGCGCGATTGGTCAGATGCTACCAAACCAAGAGATCTGCATCATCCAACGGGTCAACGCCCCGAGCACTGCTGGTGCAGGCGCCCAACACGTGGGTAGCTTGAGTGCCAGCTACACGGCCACCGTACAAAATGGTGACATTTTGAATGGCGACAGCAACACCCGTACCGACACCACCTTGGTAGGGAGTGCAGGTCTGGACATGCGTAAGCAAGTGCGTATTGTGGCCAGTTGTCCTTCGACAGGCGCAGATGTGGCTGCATTTACTGATCAGAACACCGCACAGAATGGAGACTTCTTGGAGTATGAGATTATTTATACCAATCGAAGCACCCGTAACCTGACGGAAGTACGCGTTCGCGATGCGGTACCGAGCAGCACCTTGTATAAGGCAGCCAGTTGCGCATCGACCCCTTCAGGCGCGAGCTGTTCAGTGGATAGTCAGCCGATGGTGGACAGTTCTGGAGAGATCAGTTGGTTGATGACGGGTGTGGTACGGCCTGCTGAGCAGGGACGGGTACGATTCTGTGTCCAAGTCCCACCCTTAGCTGAGCCACCGATTCGTTAAAGTAAGGACTGATCATCCGATGATCCAGTAACCCTGCTACAAAAATCGCCCCGCAATTGCGGGGCGATGGCTTCAGGTCAAGTAAGTGTGATGTTATTCGCTCGGAGGCTTCCAGCCTTCAGCTTGTTCGACAGTTTCACCAGACAGAAACTTCTCACGTTGTTCATCCAAAAACTGACGTGCATCGGGATCCATCACGCTCAGACGCTTTTCATTGATCAACAGGGTTTGATGCTTGAGCCACTCTTGCCATGCTTGTTTTGAGACAGTATCAAAAATCACTTGGCCTTTTACCCCTGGAAACGGTGCAAAATCTAGCCCTTCCATTTCTGTTTGGTATTTACGACAAAAAACCATGCGACTCATGCGGGGACTCCTGCAGATAGTGAGAGTGCCACCAAACGCGTTTGTGCGCGTTCAATCGCAGCTTGAACTTGATTCGGTGCTGTACCACCAATGTGATTACGCGCCGAAACCGAACCATCCAGTGTTAGCACAGCAAAAACATCAGGTTCGATCAAGTCAGAAAACTGTTGTAACTGTTCCAAGGATAACTCAGACAGATCTTTGCTTTCAGCTACCCCCAGTGCGACGGCTTTCCCGACCACTTCATGTGCATCACGGAAGGGCAGGCCTTTTTTAACCAAATAATCCGCCAAGTCTGTTGCTGTTGAAAAACCCCGAAAGGCTGCTTCACGCATCGCGGCAAGATTTGGTTTGAGTGCTGGAATCATGTCGGCAAAAGCCAACAAGCTGCCTTGCAGGGTATCAATTGCATCAAACAACGGCTCTTTATCTTCTTGATTGTCCTTGTTGTAGGCCAATGGTTGGCCTTTCATCAAGGTTAGCAAGCTCATTAGATCGCCAAAGACACGGCCACTTTTACCGCGCACCAACTCAGGGACGTCGGGATTTTTCTTTTGCGGCATGATTGATGAGCCTGTGCAAAAACGGTCAGGAATCTGGACAAACTGAAACTGTGCAGAGGTCCATAGCACCAACTCTTCACTCATCCGTGACAAGTGCATCATAATCAATGAGGCGGCGCTACAAAACTCAATCGCAAAATCTCGATCCGAAACAGCATCTAATGAGTTTTCACAAATGCCATCAAAGCCCAATAATTCGGCGGTAATGCGACGATCAATTGGATAGGTCGTGCCTGCCAAGGCCGCTGCGCCTAGTGGCAGACGATTGGTGCGTTTGCGGCAGTCAATCAACCGTTCACTATCACGCATTAACATCTCGAACCATGCCAATAGATGATGGCCAAAAGTCACAGGCTGAGCGGTCTGTAGATGGGTAAAGCCTGGCATAATTGTCGCGGCGTGTTGCGCAGCAAGTCCCAGAATACCGTGCTGGAGGCGACTCATGATCCCCAAAATCTGATCAATGCTATCGCGTAAATACAGTCGAATATCGGTTGCCACTTGATCGTTACGGCTGCGCCCCGTATGTAATTTCTTACCTGTACTGCCAATCTTGTCGGTCAGGCGTGCTTCGATATTCATATGCACATCCTCGAGATCGATTCGCCAATCGAACTGACCTGCTTGGATGTCCTGTCGAATCTCTTCTAAACCCTGAATAATGATGTCGCGTTCGGCATCGCTTAGAACGCCCACTTGTGCCAACATGGTGGCATGGGCGATTGAACCGTTGATATCTTGTTGATAAAGACGCTGATCGAATTGAACAGATGCCGTAAATTGTGCTACGAAGGCGTCAGTTGCTTCGGAGAAGCGGCCACCCCACATCCCTGAAGCCTGTTGCTTCGAGTCGGAGATCGTGGTGGATTCTAAGGGAGTGTTGGATTGTGTGGTCATCGCGGTCAGACAAAATAAAATTGAGTATAACAAATCCCCGACCATCTGATAGCCATCGAGATGCGACCTTCTTTTTGCCAAAATTTTCCGAACAGCGCAATTTGCGCTCATTGTTGATTAGTGTCAACGTGATGGCGCTGTTTATGTGTTTGGTTTCATTGCCGAGTTTGAGTGATTTTTCATGGCATCAGTTGGCCAAATACGCTTTTTTTACTAACTGGGTAGCGATTACCTGTGCAGTGTTGACCGATGTCTTAAGGCAGTATTTGATCCAGTTGCCGCGTCGATGGGCACTGTTTTTGAGTTTTTTATTGTTTGTGGTGGTCGTTGGTATCTTCAGTTTGATTGCCAACCTCTTGTTACATGTGACACGGGTCGTGTCTTGGCAATGGTCGAATGTGTTGGTTGATCTGAATCGGCATGTTTTATTGGGAGGGATGTTGGGTGGGCTTGTGCTGCATTACTTGTATTTGCGTGAGCGGCTAGTCTTACAGCATCGAGCTGAGTTATTGGCGCGCGTGCAGGCATTGCAAACGCGTATTCGGCCACATTTTTTATTTAATTCAATGAACACATTGTCACAGTTAGTGGGCATGGATGCGGCGCGTGCTGAGCAGGCAATTCAGGATATTTCGGCCTTGTTTCGTGCCAGCCTGAATGCAACGGGTGAGATCAGCCTGAGTGAGGAATTGGAGACCTGTGAGCATTATCTGGCGCTCGAAAAGTTACGGCTTGGTGAGCGGCTACAAGTCGAGTGGCGATTGCCTGATGAGGATACATTATATGATATGATGATTCCTGCGTTGACGCTGCAACCATTGCTAGAAAACGCGGTCTATCATGGCATTGAGCATCGCAGTGAACCGAGTGTGCTGAGTGTGCTGATTGAGGTCAAAGAGGATCGCGTGACAATCGTGGTGACAAACCCGTGTCAAGCTGGTACAAAAACAGCAAAGGGCAATCGAATTGCGTTAGACAATATTGAGCAGCGGCTCAAGGTGTATTATGGTTCAACAGCGCGATTGATGGTGTACGAGAGCAATGGGTTGTTTACCGTGTATCTGTCCTACCCGCAAGACAGCACAATAACAAGCATATGAAGCATCTGTGTATGCTGACAAGGAGGAGTGCATGAAGATATTGGTTTGCGATGACGAACCGTTAGCCCGCGAGCGCTTGAGCCGAATGGTGCAAGAAGCAGGGCATACTGTTGTTGCTCAAGCCACCAATGGAATTGAAGCATTAGAGGCGGTGAAAGTTTATCAGCCCGATGTACTGTTCCTTGATGTGCGGATGCCAGAAATGGATGGGTTACGCTGTGCTGAAGCATTGATGCGTCTCGAAAACCCCCCTGCGGTGATTTTTGTGACGGCATTTGATCAGCACGCGATTGATGCTTTCCGTACCCAAGCGATTGGTTATTTGCTCAAGCCTGTGAGTCGTGAAGACTTACAATCAGCCTTGGGGCGTGCCAATCGGCTGAATGCCGCTCAGGTCAATCACTTGCGGGTTTTAGAAAACCCCAGCGCTCAGCCATTGCGCCAGCATATTGCTGCCCGTACCCATCGTGGTATGGAGTTGATTCCCATTGAAAATATCTATTATTTCTTGGCGGATCAGAAGTATGTCACCGTGCGGCATGCGGGTGGTCAGGTACTGATTGATGAAACCTTAAAAGAACTCGAAACTGAGTTTGGTGATCGCTTTATTCGGATTCATCGTAATGCTTTATTGGCGATCCCGTACCTAGAGGGACTAGAAATGGTGTCGACAGGGCAGTATCAGGTGCTTTTTCGGGGCATTAATGAGCGCTTGGCCGTGAGTCGGCGACATTTGCCGCAATTACGCGACAAGATGCATACCTTGTAAGACAAGGGTGTAGATGTGAAACAAAATCCGGAGCTTATTCCGGCTTTTGTTTTTTTGAATGGTCATATCGGTACATTGAGTCACTGTTGTGCTGTCTATGCTCACTTGTGAGCGGCTAGGTGATTTGGCATGCTAGTCAATCGACGCTCGTGTTGCCAGCAGACTCGAGCATTGATGACGTGAATATTTGAATATTGGATTGAATACCCTATGAAATTGCTCAAAATTGCCACTCGGCAAAGCCCTTTAGCACTTTGGCAAGCTGAGCATATTAAGGCACGTCTGTTGGCTTGCCATCCTGATTTGCGGGTGGAGCTGGTGACCTTTGTGACACAAGGGGATCGAATTTTGGATACGCCCTTGGCTAAAATTGGTGGCAAGGGCTTGTTTGTAAAAGAACTCGAAAATGCGTTGCTAGATGGTCGTGCGGATTTGGCGGTGCATTCGATGAAAGATGTGCCAATGGAGCTGCCTGATGGCTTGTTTTTGCCCGTGATTTGTACACGTGAAGATCCCACGGATGCATTTGTTTCGAATCAATATGCGAGTTTGGCGTCATTGCCGCAAGGGGCGCGTTTGGGCACATCCAGCTTGCGTCGTCGCTGTCAGATTCAAGCGATACGACCTGATTTGCAGGTAATTGATTTGCGTGGCAATGTGGGTACACGTTTGGGTAAGCTGGATGCAGATGAATATGATGCGATTATTCTGGCCTCGGCAGGTTTGATGCGTTTGGGATTGGCGGCGCGGATTCGTGAGCGCTTGGATACCGATATTAGCTTGCCTGCTGTAGGACAAGGCGCGCTAGGCTTGGAGTGTCGCACGGATGATCCAGAAACCTTGGCACTGATTCAGCCGTTATTAGATCCAGATACGGATTGTTGTGTGCGTGCTGAGCGGGCTTTTAACCATCGCTTGATGGGCGGTTGCCAAGTGCCGATTGCGGGCTATGCGACATTGTCGGAGCAGACGATTTGGTTACGTGGCCGAGTCGGTAGTGTGGATGGGCAGGAGTTACTCAAGGCGGAGCAGTCGGCAGATCGGGTGCAAGCGGAGCAGTTGGGCACGGCGTTGGCGGATCAATTGTTGGCGATGGGTGCAGGTCGCCTTCTCGCGGCACTGCATTCGTAGGCTGGCGGATGACCGTGCATGTGTTGAATACGCGCCCACAGGATCGGGCGCAGCCGTTGACACATGCCTTGCAAATGGCAGGTTATCAGGTGTCAGAGTTGCCATTGTTGGCCTTTGACCAGTTGAGATTGTCTGCCGAGCAACTGCAAGATTTAGAGCAAGTTGCCACCTACGATTGGGTGATTGTGATTAGCCCATTGGCGGCGCAACTGGGGCTGGCTCAGTTGCAGCAATTGGGGCTGACGTTGACCACATTGCCGACCCGCTGGTTGGCGGTAGGTCAAGCCACAGCGACAGTACTGCGTCAAGCAGGCCTACAGCCCATCGTACCGTGTTTAGAAACCAGTGAGGGTGTGGTGGAGCTGAGTGAAATCACTGCATTGCAGCCTGATCAGAGAGTCTTGATTTGGCGTGGTGAGGGTGGGCGTGAGCTGATTCAGCAGACATTGCGTGCTCAGCAGATCTTCTTGCGCAGTGTGGCTTTTTATCGGCGCGTTTGTCCGCCGAATGTATGGGCTGATTGGCAGGCAATTGTGCGGCAAAACGGAGTGCCTGACGTGGTGTTGATCAGTAGTGGCGAAGCATGGCGGCATTGGCAGCAGACCATGGGACAAGATGCCACCGCGCCTTGGTTATTGGTGTTGGGGCAACGCGTCTATCGGCAGTTGGCACAATCCACCAGACGACTGTCAGTGTTAGAGAATCTACAACCCAAAACGATTTGTGCGGCGTTGGCTTTATTAGTACATGCAGATGAACTGACACAGGATACAGACTCCCGATGACTCGACTTTGGAGTATCTTGCTGCTGTTTGTGCTGTTGTTGGGCTTGAGTGCTTTGGCATGGCAAGTATTACAGCGCCATCAACACGAGATTCGTCGCTTGCACCAAAACCAGCAAAGCCTGATTCAACAGTTGGGTGATCTGAATGATCGACTGGTTGCCGTGTCACGAATGCAATCGCGTGATGCCGCCTTTGCGGTGCAGCGCAGTGTGCCGCCCGCTGAGCAAGCCAGCTTGTTGCGTAATAACCTGCGACACGCGCTCATATTGGCACAGGCGGCATTGCAAGATGGGCGTATTCATGATGCCGAAGTCTTGTTATTGCAAGTACAGTCAGTGTTAGCTGATGATCAGCAAGCCTTACTTGCACCTGCTTTAGTCGATGCATTGTCACAAGCAGTGCAGGCGGATCGTGTGCAATTGGCGCAATCTGCTCAACTACGCCAAACCGCTCGACAGTCGATGGATTTGGCGCTGTCGCGGATTCAAACGCAATTGGATCAGATGGCGCAGCGTGGTCCAGTCTTATATGCCTCACCAGCGGCTACAAAGGATGATGCATCTGATGGTGCTTCTAGCAGTTGGCCAGATCGAATCAGCGCGATGGTCTCGGTACAGCGTGTGGATGCGAGTCAGCAGTTGGATTTGGCACAGCGTGCATTGATCTGCCGAGAGGTTTCTTTGACATTGGGCTTGGCGCGGCATGCCATTCGGCAGCAACAGGCGGATCAAGTCAATGCGTTACTGCGTGAGGCCAGTCGGCAGCTCCAGCGCTTACCTGACGCAGAGGCAGTTCAAGTCAATGGCTGGCTGCATCAGCTCTTGAGTCATCCGATTCCAGCACCGCTACAGTTGGACGCCTTGGCTCTATTGCCTGAGCGGCCAGCGTCATGAGGGTCAATTTATTAATACTGAGCTTTTTGACGCTCTTGCTGGTATTGGCTGGAGCGTTGTTTGCCAGTAGCTTGGCTCAAGATACAGGCTATGTCTTGTTGCTGTGGCAAGGTTGGCAAGTGCAAACCAGTATGGGCTTTGCCTTACTGTTGGTGTTGAGCTTGTCGGTCTTGATGGTATTGCTACTCTTGTTTTTTTCAGCCTTAGTAGGTTGGAGTACGCGTTATCGACACGCACAGTCAATACAAGATCAACAGCGAGTATTGGATCAGTTGCAGGATGCACTGTGTTATCAGATGCTTGATGCACCTGCACAAGCTCTAGATCGCTTACATCTAAAAGGGATTGAGCAGCCCGCAGGCTGGTTACGATTGTTGCAGGTGTATTTTGCAGGTCAGGCGCGTTTGCAGGGTAACTTACAGCATTATTTGGCCGGCTTGCCTCAAGAGCAACATGCGATTGCCAATCTGCTCAAAGCCAGATGGCTACTGAGCGAGCAGCAACCTGCGGCAGCTCGGGGCTTATTGAGTACGATTTATCCTGATGTTCCTACGTCGGTGACGTTGGCTGACCAAGCCGCGTTTGAGCTGGCGGTGCGTGAATTATGGGCGAAATATGCCATATTGCAGCCTTGGGATTTATTGTCGGTGCAACCATTACCGAGCTTAGATGCGGATCAGTCTTCGGCATGGTTAGCGGCGTTACTTGCGCAGATGTCGCAAGCACAGCCTGAGCAACAAGCGGAGTTGATGCGATACTATGATACGGTCAATGAGCAGGCGTTATTTCTCGAAGATGCGGGGCGATGGGTGCGTGTTTTGGCCTATATGACAGCAGGTCAGCCCCGTGCGTTACAGTTAGCACAGCAGCAGCTTTTTCAGCAATTGGATGTGGGCTTGTTATATGATTGGCTGATGCTGACCATTCAATATCCTGAGCAGTCCGTACAACATCAGCAGGCAACGTCATTGTTTGAGCATTTTAATCAGCGTTATCCTGCTCAGCCTGCAGTGCGTTTAGCACAGGCGTATTGGTATGATTGCTATCAACAATCAGCACAAGCCAATCGATTGGTACAAGATTGGCCGACCACCGAATTGTTTGATCGATTACAGCTATTAAGGCAAATTTCGAGTGTCCCTCTATTGCGTGAGCGATTAGCACGTGTTCTGCATGATTTTGCAACTGTTGAGTCAGGATTATGAGTTCGATCAAAGAATGTCCAGTGGTGTTCCATCAGCAAGTGGCTTGGGGCGATATGGATGCCTTTGGGCATGTCAATAACGTGATGTACTATCGTTATATTGAAAGTGCGCGGATTGATTATCTCACCCAAGTTGATGCTTTTGCACATGGCTTGGTCACGGTTGTCTCTTCAACAAGCTGTCGGTTTTATCGTCCAGTCTATTATCCTGATCTGTTAAAAGTCGGTGCGCGGATTGTTGAGCTGCGTAATTCTGGTTTTAGGATGTCATATGTGTTGTATAGCAATCAGCAAAATCAAATGGTTGCAACAGGTGAGGCGATTGTGGTGATGGTGGATGCCAATACCTTTGAAAAAGCAGCGCTGCCAATGGAGTTGCGACAGAAGATCGCTCGTCTTGAGGCAAGTATGGGACATGATTTGCAACTGAGTGAGCCACTCGAAAAAAATCGCCTGAGTGGATTGGGTCGAGCCTTACGCGAAAATCTGGATCAGATTGTGCCAAAGATTGGTAAGTGACGAACCTAGCCTATTGATCAACCGCAGATGCGGCTAGTTTTTTTAACGCGGTCAAATAGGCTCGAAAAGAGAATGCAGCGACATTTCATGCCCTGTCGCGGCGCTCTAAAAACCGTCATTTACGCAACATAATACACCACAATATGACGGTTTTCCGCCGCACCCGTTTCAGCGCTTCGGCTGGGCAGAACAGATTTTAAGCATTTTTTTAGATATAAAATCTGATTGACGAGTTCATCGCCTTGAATACTTTCGACGCGGTAGAGGTTTTTGATACGCACTGGCTCGGAGCGAAAGCGCTCAATTTTGCCTAAGGCGTCCATCTCGCATAGATAGGAGTGATAGGCCAAGATCCTTTCTGGGGAAAATAGGTCGTACTGTCCTGTTGCAGCAGGTAAATTGCTCTCGTCATCAAAATGATCGGATTGTGCTGTAAAATTACTCATGCGGGTCACCACTTGAATCACATGCCATGCATCGTCCACGCACCAGCGTTGGACATAGTCAAGCTCTAGCGGATATTCAGCTGCGGTAAATTCGTCAAATTTATCTTCTGGCACGGCCACAAAAAAACCATACATCCCCATAATTACGCTTCATCTTTGTGTTTGATTGGTGCCTTGATCATATCAATCTTTAAGGTTTTATACAGCGCATCCAACTTGAGATGCGCCGTAAATTGTCGCGATATTTTTACAGCCGCATTTCAATGCCTTGCGCGGCAAGATAGGCTTTGGCTTCAGGAATGGTATGCTGCCCAAAGTGAAAAATACTCGCAGCCAGCACTGCATCCGCGCCACCTTGCAGGATGCCATCAGCCAAGTGCTGCAAATTACCGACACCACCCGACGCGATGGTTGGGATATTCACGCGATCATTGATCGCCCGCATCAGTCCCAGATCGTAGCCCGCCTTCGTCCCATCGGCGTCCATGCTGGTGACCAACAATTCGCCTGCACCCAGATCAGCCATCTTGACTGCCCATTCGACTGCATCAATCCCCGTTGGTTTGCGGCCACCATGGGTAAAAATTTCCCAACGCGGTTGACCTGCCACATCGGCCACCCGTTTGGCATCAATCGCCACCACGATACATTGTGCGCCAAAGCGTGCTGAGGCGTCACCAACAAACTCAGGGGTAAACACTGCTGCTGAGTTGATCGAGACTTTGTCTGCACCTGCATTGAGTAATTGGCGAATATCGTCGAGTTTACGTACCCCACCACCAACCGTGAGTGGCACAAACACGGTTTCGGCCATTTTTTCGACCGTGCGATAAGTGGTATCGCGTCCATGATGGGTTGCAGTGATATCGAGAAAGGTGATCTCATCTGCGCCTTGTTCATTGTAACGACGTGCTACTTCGACTGGATCGCCTGCATCTCGAATATCCAAAAACTGTACCCCTTTGACCACCCGACCATTATCAACATCAAGGCAGGGAATAATGCGTTTGGCCAGCATGGGCGACTCCTCAAAACAGGTAGATGGCAGCAGTGCGCTATACTATCAAACCTGTCCCTTGTTTGCTCTGTTGGAATCAAATAGATCTCTTGCGAAAGTATAAAAGCAGCCTATAATTTGAGCTATGAAATATACTCAGATTCAGTCCTACACGGACTCACAGCTCAAGCGTCTGATCGGTATCGATCAAGCAACATTTACCGAGA
>JAYXXU010000377.1:0-6571 GCA_036019135.1 Pseudomonadota bacterium
CATAGCGCTCTAGCGTATGGCGTTTTTGTTGTGGCTGATAAAATCCACTCATAAAGTGGTTAAACACCATACTCGACAGTGCTACCAGACCAATCATCATGCTGCTACAGAGCGCAGAGACAATCGCAATATAAAAAAACAGCCATAGCCAAATGGAATCAATCGCAAAAATCACCTGACTGAGCATTTGTTCAGGGGTATCGGTATAGCCCAGCTTAATGGCTGACCACATCACAATCGGCACAATAATGGCCAAGGGCAGTAAATATAGCGACACGCCCCAACTAACTTGGCTCATCTCATCGGGTCGGTTATTTTCCACAAATACCGACTGATACATGTGCGGCATCAAAATCGCAAAAAACGAAAATAACAAAATTGACAACTGCCAAGTCCCCGAATGCATGGGCTCAAACAGTCTTTCCACGTGTGCGGGATGATTGTAAATCCAGTCATTAAACGGCGTTAACCCCCCAAACACCACCCCGATACACACCAACGCCAACACAACCAAAAAAGCCATCTTGACCAAAGACTGAATGGCAATCACCAGCATCAACTGCTTGTTATTGCGATATTCCATCGTGTTGAATAGGCGCTGTAAATACATTAAAAAAAAGATCAACGCGGCATAAATACATAAGGTATGTAAGAGATTGCCATGAAATGCTGTGACCACCCGATCCAATACCAAGATCTGCATGGCAAAGTAGATCAGTGTCACCAACAGCAAGAACGCCGTGGCGGCTTGACCCACCAAGCGATTCTTATAGCGGAAGGACAGCAGATCAGGCAGCGAAAATAACTGATAATTTTTGACCAAGCGTAGAATCGGCTCTAACAACACAGGTGCACATAAAAACAGCGCCGAAATCCCCATCAGATAACCAAGATAATTAAACCCTTCTAAATAGGCTGAACCAGGTAACACATATATGCCCCACGCTGCCAAGGCCACCCCAACACCTAGCGTATGTAGTACGGAATGGTGCATCAAACGCCGAAACATCTGACCACGCGCCACGGCTTTGACCAGCAGCAGCAACAGCACAAAATACCCAATACTGATCGGAATCAACCAGTGTTGTAAGCTGATGCCAAACCAAAGTGTCTCAAGCACCATGTGAGCGATTCCTTAACCGAATCACCCAAAACGCAATCAGTGTAATGACGATCCACACCAAGGCAGGAATCAACCAGCCGTGCGTCATCCGTGTGGCAATTTGTGCTAACAGCGGGGGAACCATAAACACCCCAAAAATCACCAGTAGAATCATTCGACTGATATACATATGCACCTATTTGAATGAAAGGGCTATTGGTAGATGTCTGCTAATGTAGCCTGTGCGGGGATTTTCGCCAATGACCAATGCCGAACCGCATGTTGTAACAGTGCCGTGGGTGAGCCAAATTTTGGATCTGGCTGGCCAAGCGCCAGTAAGGCTTGGCGCATTAAACGGCTGGCTTGATTCAGATCCAAGGCAAGAGCAAGATTTTGTTTAGAAAGTTTTTGGCCTTGGGCATTCATGGCCAAGGGCAGATGGGTATAGCGAAGTGGGTGAGCGCCCAAGCAGTGACCCAGCCAAATTTGCCGTGCGGTGTTATCCAGCAGATCACAACCGCGTACCACATCAGTGATACCTTGGTCGGCATCGTCTACCACCACGGCGAGCTGATAACTGATGATTCCATCGCGGCGCTTGAGCACAAAATCGCCCAGCGTTCGTGTCAGTTGCTCTGTTTGACGCCCCTGTAATCGATCCACAAAGGTGATCGGCCGATCCCCGACTCGCAGACGAATGGCATGTCCAACGAATGGCAAATTGGCATCACGACAGGTGGATGGATAAGGCTGAGTTGCATCCAGTATCTTGCGTGTACAGGCACAACCATAAATCAGCCGTTGTTGCGCAAGCTGTTGTAAGGCTTGTTCGTAATGATCTAAACGGTCTTGTTGTCGTAGGATGGGACGGTCGGGGATGAGGCCAAAAGCATCGAGGGCATCGATGATCTGGGTTTCTGCACCCGCTTGAATCCTTGGAATATCCGTATCTTCCAGCCGTACCAGCCAGTCGCCGCCCTGTGCTTTGATATCACAATAGCTGGCAATGGCAGTAATCAGGGAGCCAAAATGCAAGGGGCCGGTTGGCGATGGCGCAAACCGACCCACTGGACGTGACGCCGCAGGATGCATCGGCCACCATCAACCGTGATTTTGTTTTTCTTTGATTTCGGCCAAGGTCTTGCAGTCAATACATTGTGTCGCGGTTGGCCGTGCTTCGAGCCGACGTAGGCCGATCTCGACCCCACAAGTTTCGCAATAGCCATAGTCGCCTTCTTCAATATTTTTGAGCGACTGTTCGATTTTGCGGATCAGCTTGCGCTCACGGTCGCGTGTGCGTAGCTCAATTGCAAACTCTTCTTCTTGTGTGGCTCGATCATTGACATCTGGCAATGCAGCGGATTCATCCTGCATATAGCTCATGGTACGGTCAACTTCTTGCATCAGATCGGCTTTCCATGCCAACAAGATCTTGCGAAAGTGTTCCAATTGCTCATCAGACATGTACTCTTCTTGAGAGCCCATCTGGTAAGGGGCAATGCCATACATGGTATTGCTGGTGGTAGAGCCCGTCGCTACGGTCTCTGGCGTTGCCGCTTTGCGACTGCGACTCCGCGCAGGTTTAGCGACAGTCTCAACTGCATCGTTAGACGATGCATTCAGTTTTTCAACGGCCATGTGTGCATCCTCATCAAAAACCGCCTATCTATACGCGCAAACAACCCTATTATGCAACCGTTTGTTTGTTGATTCTTGATTGTGCGCCATCTTGTATCGACTCTCAATAACCTAATGACTGAAAATCGACCCCCTCTGGAATTTGTGTTAGGCGATTCACGCCTGTTTGCAATTGACCATCTGCATATAGCTTAAACCAACGATAACCCGGTGCAATCTGATCAAGCGCAAATTCACGGCTGAGCGGCTTAAATTGAATACAGGTTGATGGACAAGCATAAATCTGAATATTGCCCCGCCGTCCCTCAAAAGATTGATGCACATGACCATGAATCACCGTGCTGACCTGTGGGTATTGCTCAATCAAACGCCAAAACGGGAAACTGTCACTCAACATATGCGCATCTAGCCAACGTGAGCCGACAGCAATCGGATGATGATGCAGCGCCACAATGGTATAAAAGCCACGCGTGGACTCCAGTGCTTGCTTGAGCCAATCAAGCTCCTGACAGGTAAACATACCAGCAACCTGATGATCTTGGCTGGAATTCAACATTACAATCCGCCAGTTGCCCAGTACAACCACGGTTGGACTACTGCATTGTAGTGGCTGACTGCCTGCCAAAAACAGTTGATCCAAATCATGATTGCCTTGTAGCCAACATTGTGGGGCATTGAGTTGGCTCAGCATCCGATGAAAACGACCATAGATGGCCTCAATCGGGGCTTGCGCGATATCCCCTGTGGCCAGTACAAAATCAATCTGTGGGTGCTGCTGCTGAATCAATGCAAGGGTTTGCTCAAGACTGTGTTGGGTGTTCATCCCCAGCAGCCGTGCATCCAACTCGCCAAATAAATGCGGATCAGACAGTTGGATCACCTGTAAAGGTGCATGATCGGTCAGTGGTGGCGTAAATGGTGCGTGGGTATTGACCATGGTTAGCCCCTCAATGGATGAGAGATTTGGAAATTCAGCCACTGTAATGCAATAATGACGGGCGCATTGTTCAGCCGTCCGCTGTGGAGTAATGCCTTGAGATCCGTATAATCGATGAGATGAACCAAAATATTTTCGCCTTCTTCTGCTGCCCCGTGTACGCCCCCAGCCGAGCTTAAATCTGCGGTTGCCACAAATAAATCAAAATACTCGTCACACGCGCCTGCTGATGGATAAAACTGATGTAGCAGCGTCATGTCATTGTCGTCGATCTGTATGCCCGTTTCTTCGAACGCTTCACGCATTGCTGCTTGTGCAGCGGTTTCATTGGAGTCAATCAGCCCTGCCACCACCTCAAGCTGCCAAGCAGATATGGTGCTGTTGACCGCACCAATTCGAAACTGCTCAATCAACAGAAATTTTTGTTGTGCGGGATCATGAATTAGCACCCCAGCAGCGGCTGGTCGTCGCACCAGTTCACGCGTGAGCGGCATCCCCATTTCAGTCTGCCCAAACAAGCGATGACGTAGCTTGATGTGGTCAACACAAGCAAATCCGGTAAAGACCCGTTGTTGTGATTCTATACGAGCCCCATCTTGCCCAAAAGCAGGGGATCGCCAGTCTGGATTGTGCATGCTCAATTATATCGAAGCGAGAACAGCAAAACATTAGCAGAGCTATTGGATAAAATGTAGTCCATTTAGTCAAAAACGTGAAGCAATTCAAAAAATAGATGCAAAATTAGCCATTTTTTTGTAGCAGCATGCAATTAGAGCCTCCGAGGACTTCTGCGTTGAAATGCTCAAAATTATGCTGGAGTCAGCCCGAGGAACAGGCGTAAGATGATTAGAGAGGATGCATAGATTTGTGTCATATCGTCAGTAAACAAGGAGGTTTGCGATGCGTCAATATTGGTCAATCATCGGAATCGTTGCTTTGGGGCTACAGGCTGGCTGTGGCGGTGGTGGTTCATCGGGCAACAACAACAGTGTGGGTAATAACAATAATGTGCCCAATCCGAACGCAGATACGCGTCTGCAAGTGGATGCGCGGGCAAATTATGCAGCCAATACGCCACAGCGTGCAGCTTTTGACTTGCTCAATGCTGAGCGTCAGCGCTGTGGCTTTGGTGTAATGCATCAAAGCGTGGCACTGGATCGGGCAGTGTTTGGCCATGCGCGGTATTTGGTGCGTAATCAATTGTTTGATCATCGCGAGACCAACGCCAACTTGCCTTTCTTTACAGGCACTGAGCCAGCAGATCGCGCCTCACGAGAGGGCTACAGTCGTAATGTGATTGACGAATTGTTTGGTTTAAATTTTACAGGCACTGTGCCCTTGAGCCGCGAAGCTATTGGCCAAGCCGCTGTCCGCTCTTTGCTCTCCGCGCCGTACCACCTCAATGGCATGATGTCAGGCCAGCGTGAGGTTGGGATTGCCTTGGTCAGTAGCCAAGATCCAGAGATGGCAGGCAATCCCCAACTCACTAATTTTGTGTTTAATTTGATGTTGGGGTTGCCGAGTGGTCAGGCACAACAAGAGATTACACGTGGTGAAGTCAAAACTTATCCATGTGCGGGTACAACCAATACCGTGACCCAGTTGCTAGATGAGCAACCCAATCCGATTCCTAACAGGAACTTAAAAACTCAGCCGATTGGTCAGCCTATCCTGCTACGTGCGGCGGTTGGGCAGCGCCTGAGTCTGAATCAGTTCCAGATGACGGATCAGGCTGGACAGGCGGTGTCTTTATTATTGTTGAATCGCACCAATGATCCGCACCGTAATCTGAACTTAATTCGTGACAATGAAGCCGTTCTGATGCCAGATCGGCCACTTCAACCACAGCATCGCTATCGAGTGGTGGCGGAAGGTACGGTGGATGGGCAAGCATTTACCAAAGTTGATTTTTTCTTTACCACAGGTGCTGTGAACGAATTTTAACGCGAGCAACTGACTTGCTGTTCGGTTTGATCATCGCCTAGACTCTGAAAAACAGCGGTATGTGCATCAAGCTGAAGGATGGTAGAGCGTTCGGCTTTGCCATCTAGCAGTTCTTGTTTAAGGCTGATCAGTTTTTCGAGCGGTGGGTTCGAGGTTTCAAAGTGCGGCACGGCAGTAATGGCTTCGCTCAATACATTGCCATCCTGTAGCTGCCACGTCGCAAGAATTTTAAGATCATAATGTGCATCGAGATTGAATGGATGCAGTTGTAACATCAGCTTGCTTTCAGAATGCGATGTGCCATCAGCAAGATAGGTATCCACAGAGGTGACCACAATGCTTTGTTGGTCACTGTTACGCTCAAAACTGCAATGCCATGTGCCAATCAGCAGACTGGCATCAATCGGGGTAGGTGGTGTGGTGGCTGCCGATTCTGCTACAGCCTGTGCAAACAGACTGGCCAGCAACCCACAGAATATCCCAACAGTATGCAAGCGTTTAGACATATTTTTGCCCTAGGTCAAACAAATCAATCCATGACTCACATGCCATGCCGCCCAGCGGTACATGGCATGCAACGTAAGAGCCGCCGCAAGCGGCGACTGTTTGTCGGTTAGACTTCTTTATACAGTTGTTTGCCTTCTTCGGCGAACTTTTCGGACATTGCATCCATCCCTGCTTGCACAGCATCTTGTTCGTTTAAGCCTTGCTTGGCCGCGTAATCCCGTACGTTTTGGGTGATTTTCATCGAACAAAACTTTGGACCACACATGGAACAAAAATGTGCTGACTTGTGCGCGTCTTTTGGCAAGGTTTCATCATGAAAGGCACGAGCAGTATCAGGATCTAGTGCCAGATTAAATTGGTCTTCCCAGCGGAACTCAAACCGTGCCTTAGAGAGCGCATTGTCTCGAACTTGTGCGCCCGGGTGGCCTTTGGCAAGGTCAGCA
>JAYXXU010000378.1:0-4776 GCA_036019135.1 Pseudomonadota bacterium
TCATATCAAAAGCCGCGTGAGCTGGTTTGGCTCATTGGGATGGCCATTTATCTGGTATTGATGGCTGAAGGCTTCTTCGGCTACTTGCTGCCTTGGGGTAACATGTCCTTCTGGGGCGCACAGGTGATTTTGAACTTGCCTGCTGCCATTCCTGTGATTGGTGATCCATTGACTACTTGGGTCAAAGGTGACTACCTGATCTCTGGAATTACCCTGAACCGCTTCTTTGCCTTGCATGTGGTGGCATTGCCATTGATTTTGGTTGGCTTGGTCTTTATGCACTTGGTTGCACTGCACCATGTTGGCTCGAACAATCCTGATGGGATCGACATCAAGAAGCAAAAAGACGAAAACGGCGTACCACTTGATGGGATTCCTTTCCATCCTTACTATACCGTGCATGATTTGGTTGGTATCGTGGTATTCCTGATCATCTTCTTCTCCGTTGTGTTTTTCTTCCCAACGGGTGGTGGCTACCTGATCGAACGTCCAAACTTCGAACCTGCTAACCCATTGAAGACGCCTGAGCATATTGCACCTGTGTGGTACTACACTCCGTTCTATGCCATCTTGCGTGCAGTACCAGACAAGCTAGGTGGCGTGATTGCCATGGGTGCAGCGATTGCATTCTTGTTTGTGCTGCCATGGTTGGATCGCTCACCTGTACGCTCCATGCGCTACAAGGGCATTTGGTCGAAAATCTGGCTGGGGATCTTTGTGGTGAGTTTCGTGGTACTGGGCTATCTCGGGATCACACCAGCAACAGAAACAGCAACAATTATGGCGCGTATCTTTACCGTGCTGTACTTCCTGTTCTTCTTGTTGATGCCGATCTATACCTCGATGGAAACCTGTAAACAACCACCTGATCGTGTGACTGGAGGCCATTAATCATGAAGAAGCTTCTCCTGTCTCTGGCCTTCATGTTAACCGCTGGGGCTGCGCAAGCAGCCGGCGTACACTGTGGCACGTATCAAGAAGTTGACCCGCGTGATCCAAGTAAAACCACGGATCACCACTACGAATGTAGCAAAGCACCTGTCGCACTGACAGATACTGCTTCGCTACAGCGTGGTGCCGCTGTGTTCATGAACTACTGTGTGGGCTGTCACTCTGCCAAATATTTGCGTTACGAGCGGATGGCAACTGAC
Source organism: Pseudomonadota bacterium (assembly GCA_036019135.1). Lineage (GTDB taxonomy): Bacteria > Pseudomonadota > Gammaproteobacteria > Pseudomonadales > Moraxellaceae > JAYXXU01. The sequence goes on from JAYXXU010000378.1 coordinate 1,152, forward strand.
CTTGCGATTCCGAACGAATTGGTCGAAAAATACATGATGTTCACCACTGACAAAATCGGTGATGGGATCAACGCAAAAATCGATCCAAAAATGCAAGCCAAATGGTTTGGTAGTGCGCCACCTGACCTGTCATTGACCGCTCGGTTTCGTAGTCCAGATTGGATCTATACCTATCTGCTAACATTCTATGAAGACCCAAAGCGTCCTTGGGGTGTCAACAACATCGTGTTTAAAGATGTTGCCATGCCACACGTGCTACATAACTTGCAAAAAGATCTCGGTGATGATGAATATAAGGCACGGGTTGGTGATCTCACTAACTTTATGACCTATATGGCTGAGCCGATTGCACATCAACGTAAAGTCTACGGTTTTTTTGTGATTCTGTTCTTGCTGGTGTTGCTGATCCCTGTCTACTTGCTCAATAAAGAGTATTGGAAAGACATCAAATAATCGCCAAGCGCGGTTAGACACAAAAAGGGCGTACAGCCCTTTTTGTTTGTCTGCTGTTTTTGGGTATGCTGTCGGATTGAACGGAGTGTAACCTTGTCTGATTCCCCAATCCTCTCGGAAAGCGAACAACGTCATGCAGGGGTTGTGCTGTATGCCCATCCTGACCAGCACCTTAGTCACCGTGTACGCTTGGCTCTAGCCGAAAAGAACGTTGCCTATCGTCTCATTCTGGTTGATCCAACACAGCGCCCCGAAGACCTCTTGGATCTTAATCCTTATGCCAGCTTGCCCACATTGGTGGACAAAGAGCTACGGCTGTATCACAGCATGATTATTTTAGAGTATTTAGAAGAGCGTTATCATCAAACACGACTGCTCCCCGATCATCCCGCAAGCCGCGCAGAATACCGCCAGTATGCGTGGCGGATTGAGCAAGACTGGTTACAACTGGCCAATACATTGCTGATGCATCCAGATAGCTTAGATCCGACCGCTGCAAAACAGGCACGACATGAGCTACGGAACAGCTTGATTAGCTTATCGCCGTTATTTGCCAAACGACCTTTTTTTATGAGTGATCAATTTGGTCTATGTGATTGCATGCTCGCACCCATGCTATGGCGACTGGCAGAAATGCGAATCGAATTACCGAGTTCCTTGGCTGCTCCGCTTCTGGCATACTGCCAACGTCTGTTTACACGGCCAGCTTTTTTGGCCACATTGACTGAGCAAGAGCGTCAAGCACGCCACTTGCCAAGGATGCCCTAATGACTGAGATTTCTGTGACCCCCACTCGACCTTATTTGCTCAAGGCTATCTATGAGTGGATTCAAGACAATCATTTGACACCCTATTTGTTGGTCAATGCTGATGAGCCGAATGTCAGTGTGCCACGACAGCATGTCAAAGATGGCCAAATTGTGCTGAATATTGCCGCGCATGCGGTGCATCAACTACATATGGATGCAGATGCAATTAGTTTTAGTGCACGATTTGGTGGTGTATCACAGCAGGTATATGCCCCTATGCGAGCAGTGATGGGACTGTATGCGCGTGAAAATGGCCAAGGCTTATTTTTTGATCCCAATGAATATCCTGCGCTTGCTGAAACCGCCGCCACTGCCGAACCCCAGTCAGAGGATGCCACACCCAAAAAATCGGGGCTGCGCATCCTTGATTAATGATGAACATCTGGCTGATTTTCACCCACCCATGATTGCCGAGACATGGGATTTTAACTGAAATGAGGAACGCTGCATGGCGCTGTCTTTGCTGCAACATATTCGTGATGAACAACATGCCAATCTGTCAACCACGCTGCAAAAAAATGGGCTCAACCTTGCCGATGCCTCATCGCTGGTGAACTGGGTCATTCCACTGGTTTTGGCGCATTTGGTAGATTTGAATCAGCGGCATGGGACAGGACTTGTCTTGGCATTGGTGAATACGCAGGCGGTAGATGGCCTGTGGCAAACCCTTGATCAAGAGCGCCTGATTGGCCAAGTACAGCGTCATATCAATAGCGATGGCACGACCATCATCCAATCCTGTAATCAAATTGCAGATGCAGTATTGAGCGAACTGTTTATCTTGGTGGATACTGCAAGTCTTGGTGAAGATGGTCTGAATGAGCTACTTGAGGGACAGCCCGAGCATCTACAGGGGCAAGCACCTGAATGGGTGTGGTCACTCTCCGGCTTAACCGTGAATAATAACACTGCAACACCCGCCAATGTGGCCGAGCCTTTAGACCTTGTGGCGGGCATGGCCAGCCTTAACCAACTGATGCAACAAGCCGCCCAACAGCCAGCAGAGCCTCATATGCATACTGATCATCATGTCGATATTGTCCTGCCAACACAACGTGCAGCAGGTAACGTCACACGCATCCTAGAGCCACTCATCGCGCTTGCACTCTTGTTATTGCTGTATGTTTTTTTTATGCATAGCCATCAACAGATCGTTCCAGCAGCGCCACTGGTGACGACGCCTGTTGAACAAGTCAGCACCAACGAAACGCCACTCATCCCTGAAATCATTTCAGATGAGTCGGCACTGCCACCTTTGCCAGAAGATCAGTCGCAAACCATCAATATCAAATAGGACTGGTATTGATAACCGATTGAATCTGTTCTCATGCCACAATAAATATAGCGCCATACGCATGGCCGTGGAGTAGCTACAACACGGCCATATGGCAATCAGTCAAACCAACGCAAACGATCACGCAGACGCACCACCTCTCCAATGATGGTAATGGTGGGTGCGGCGATGCCACTGCCTTCGACTTGCTGGGCAATATCTGAGACTGTACCAATCAACACCTGTTGATCAGGTGTCGTGCCCTTAGACACCAACGCAACGGGCATGTCAGCACGCAGTCCATGTGCGATTAACTGCTGTGTGATCCGCTCCAAACCAACCAATCCCATATAGAGCACGAGGGTTTGGTGCTCATAAATCAACTCTGACCAAGGCAACTCTGGTGACCCCTCCTTGAGATGCCCCGTCAAAAACCGCACACTCTGCGCATAATCTCGATGTGTGAGGGGAATACCCGCATAAGCACCACAACCTGCCGCTGCGGTAATGCCTGGTACCACTTGAAATGGCACACCTGCGGCAAACAGTTGCTCAATCTCCTCACCGCCGCGACCAAAAATAAACGGATCACCGCCTTTTAGGCGACACACACGCTTGCCTTCCTGCGCCAGCCGCACCAACAGCGCATTAATACCCTCTTGTGGGACAGCATGATCGGAGCGCGCCTTACCCACATAAATCCGCTCAGCATCGCGACGCACCAACTCCAAAATCGGCTTCGACACCAAGCGGTCGTATACCACTACGTCGGCTTGCTGCATCAAACGTAACGCCTTGAACGTCAACAAATCTGGATCACCAGGCCCTGCACCGACCAGATACACCTCACCTTTTGGGGTCTGCCAATCCTGTAAGGCCTGCGGCATCAGTTGGTCGGCTTGCGCACGCTGTCCGCTGAGAATTTTTTCACCAATCCGACCTGCGTAAAGATTTTCCCAAAAAATCCTGCGGGTATCAGGCTCAGCAATTGTGGCTTTGACCTGTGGTCGCCAATCGCCCGAAAACCGAGCCAACTCACCATACTGAGCAGGCACAAGCGATTCAATTTTGGTGCGCAGTTGCCGCGCCA
>JAYXXU010000379.1:0-14946 GCA_036019135.1 Pseudomonadota bacterium
AGTACAATCACGAGGTCAGGCAAAAATATGAAACACGTCTGATTTAGACACTACCCTGATTTGCTGGGCGGCGCAATACTGCGCGGCCTCTTGGTGTGATGGCGGCAAATAATCCACCGTCCCCGCCGTCCATATCCCAATGTCATGGAATGCCAGCGCAATCGTAGCTTGCTCTAAATCGACTGCCAAACCGTGCTGCTCGCCCAGCACTTGATAAATGTTCAGCACCCGATAACAGTGATTGCGATAACCAGTAAAATCCTGACCAATCCGAGCTTGGTAATCAGCCAAAATGCGATCAAGTGTATGATGTTGAGTGATCATTTATGCATCCAGAGAGAGTCATTAAATTCTTGGCAACGGTGGCGGCAGATCAGCACGTGGTGGCCAAGGTCGCTCTAGCTTATTAGGGAAAATCATCGTGCCGTAAGCCAGCACTTCGATAGAGCCTTTATCCGCGCCTACATCCGATACATCCAGTCGTACGCCCAGTATCTCCACTGCACCTGCGGCGGCCGTTTGTTTTTTTAAGCGCACAATTGCCTCACGTCGCGCCCGATCCAGTAGGGTCTCGTATGTTGTGATCCGACCACCCAAAACATTACGAATACTTGCCAAGACCCATTTAAAATAATCCTGCGCAATCACCACGGTTGAGGTGACCAGTTGGCCGTGGGTGTCACGGATCTCAAAGCGCCGACTGTCGATTCGGATATGTGCAAACGCGGCTTCGTCGACTGCCAACTGCGCCCAGTGCTTACGTTCGTTATAACGGCCAAAGCCCCAGCCGACCAAAAACAGGACAACAAAAATACCGATTTTAAGCAAAAGTTCAGTCATTTAGATGGGCTCAGCAATCACCGCAGTCCCATACACGAATAGCTCGGCTGCGCCTGCTGCGATACTTGAGGTCGAAAATCGAATACCAATCACCGCATTCGCACCGAGAGTTTGGGCTTTTTCGATCATGCGGCTTAAGGCTTCTTGGCGTGATTCTTCCAGCAATTCGGTATAGGCGGTCAGCTCCCCGCCGACGATATTCTTCAGGCTAGCAAAGATATCTTTACCAACGTGTTTGCTGCGTACAGTGCTGCCGTACACCACATCCAGTTGTTGAGTAATGCGATGACCTGCAAGGTTTTCAAGGTTAGACAGTTGCATAGCGGATCGGGCTCAGGCTGATTCACAAGTGAAACTGAAGCATAAAGCAATTTGGTCTTAAAAAAAGTGATTGGCCTACAAAACGATTATGCCAAATCAAAAAAACTGACCACTGGGAGTCAATGGTCAGGCTGAGGAAAAGCGAACAGAATATTTTAGACAGAGCAGGTTAGGACTTGCTGTGGCGCTCGCTACGGGTCAATTGATGGAAGTTTTTGAGCTCATCTTTGCTCAGTTGACCATCACGATTTTGGTCGATTTGATCAAAGCGTTGATAGATTTTTGGCATGGCGGTTTGTGCTTCGATACGGCTGATCAGTCCATCACGGTTGCTATCAGCTTGGTCAAACTTGGCGTTCATGCGTTCAACCATTTTTTCACCACGTTTGCCATGCTCGCCGTTGTTGTGCCGATGTTTTTGGGCTTGGAATTCTGCAAGCGTGATAAAGCCATCATTGTTTTGGTCGATTTTTTTGAAGCGTGCTTCGAGCCGTTGAGTGTGCTGCGTGTTGAGTGTTGCATCAGCTTTTTTGGCGTGTCGATGTGGGAGATCTTTAAACTCAGCCAGATTCAGGCGACCATCCCAATTACCATCGGCTTGTTGGAATTGGGCAGTGAGTTTAGTTTGGTATTCAGCAGCCGTATTGGGTGTGGCGATTGCTGCTGCACTCACGCCTAAGCCAAGTAGGGCAACCATCAGGGTGCGTTGATTAAACAAGCCGGTCATAGCAAACTCCAGTGTCATCTCTGTTCTGCGAATCAGAGCGTTGATTCGGTTAGAGACAGCATAGGCGCTATCTGTCAGGCAAGTTTGCAGGCAACATGGAGAAAGCACGCAGTTGGTAACGGCGTGCTTGAGCTGCTATGGCAGGGTGTGATTACAGTTCCAGCTTGTAACCGACTCCATAGACCGAGCGAATCAAGTCTTCTGCTGATAGTGCGGCCAGTTTGCGGCGTAGGTTTTTGATATGGCTGTCGATGGTGCGATCCGTAACCACCCGATGGTCATCATAAACCAGATCAATCAGTTGATCGCGTGGAAAGACGCGGCCAGGCGCTGAGGCAAGGGTATGCAGTAGTCGAAACTCTGCGGGGGTCAGATCTAGGATTTCGCCTTGCCAACGCGCCTCGAATCGCTCCATATCGACAGATAAGTCGCCTGTATCGGGCTTGTTTGGCTTGGGATTGATCGGTACGCGGCGCAAGATGGCTTTGACCCGTGCCATAACTTCACGCGGGCTAAATGGCTTACAGATGTAGTCATCTGCCCCGATTTCGAGACCCAGCAAGCGGTCGATTTCGTCCACGCGTGCGGTAATCATGATGATGGGTGTGCTGGAAATGCGGCGGATATCTTTACAAATGTCCAAGCCATCACGGCCAGGCAACATCAAGTCGAGCAATACCAAGTCAGGCTGAAAATCACCAAAACGCTGCATGGCCTCACGGCCATGATTAACCCAGTCGGTTTGGTAACCTGCGGCATGCAAATAGTCCAGCAGCAGTTGTGCCAGTTTGGGTTCATCTTCAATGATTTGTACCCGTAGTTTGGGGCTTTCTGATGGGAGATTGTCCATGTCGGTATCCTATTTATGGGGTGTGAGTGGGGGGGAGTCGCGGTAATTGGATTTGTAGCCATAGACCGCCGAGTGGTGAGATTTGGGCAGTGATTTGGCCTTGATGTGCTTCAATGATGGATTGGCAGAGTGGCAGCCCCAAGCCAGCACCACCTGTGGCACGGTTACGCGAGCCTTCGACGCGATACAGTCGCTCAAATAGGCGTGGCAAGTCTTCGGGGCTCACACTGGGCGCGCTGTCTTGACAATCAATCACCACATGTTGTGCGGTGGTCTGGAGTTGAAGCTGTACTTTGCCACCTGCATCGGTATAGCGGATACTGTTTTCAAGTAAATTGGTGATCAATTGGTTGATGCGCTCTGCATCAGCCATCACCCAGACCGATTGGGTGGGCAGCTCTAGCTCCAGTTGCAGTTGATGTTCGGCCATCCGTTCCATAAAAGGCTGCGCGGCTTGCTTAATTTGTTTTGCCAGATCTATCTCGTGCATGTGATATCGCAAGCCACCGATATCTGACAAAGCCAGTTGGTACAGGTCATCGACCAAGCGAGTGAGTGCATTCACCTCATGGCGCAGGCTGCTCATGGCTTCGGGCGTCGGCTTACGAATGCCATCCTGAATAGCTTCCAATTCACCCGTCAAAATCGCCAATGGCGTGCGTAGCTCATGTGAGATGTCCGCTACAAAATCGCGCCGTAACCGTTCATTTTGTCCCAAAATTTGTGCCAGTCGATTGAAGTCTTTGGCCAGTTGGCCGAACTCGTCTTGTCGGGTCACAGGAATCTGAACATCGTACTGTCCCGCGCTGAGTTGATGAGTGGCATGAGCCAGTTGGTGAATCGGTGCTAAAAACCGCCGTGCCAACAATAGTGCAGTAATCAGTGCCACAAATGCAGACAACAGCATGATCAAGAGTCCTGAGCGGCGTTGTTGCTCCAAAAAATGCTGCTCGGTACGGCCAAACCGTCGTTTGACGTTTGATACCATCAATTCACCAACATACTCACCGCCGATCTTGATCCCAAAGCGTAGCGCGTCGGTGGTGGGTTTAGGATTACCAGCAATGATGTGCCCTTGTGCATCCATCAAACTCCAGTGCTCCCGCATCCGATGTGGCACGAGGGGGCGGCGCTCTGGCTCACCCAGATCAGGTCGTGGATTGGGGCTGGAGAGCTGACTACGTTCGGGATTGTCCATGCTGAGGATGTCACGCCACAAGCGAGGATTTTGCTTAATGATGCGCCAACTGCCTTGCTGACGATACAGTTCGGCCAGTGTTGCAGCGACTGCCTCAGCGCGTTGCCGATCTTGTTGGCGCGTATAGTCATTGAAGCCCTGTCGCATGCTCCAAATGGTTGCTGTACCCATTGCAACGATCATCAACAGGCAAAGTCCCAGCATCACCGCAAAGAGCTGGTTGGTAATGCTTGCACGCATCCAGTGGTCGATCCATGATTCAAGCAGAAGTTTTACAGAGTGCCAGTAATAACCGTGCAGATTCAAGCAATTCTATGTTGTGCTTGTGCAGATTCGGCGTAGAGTTTGTCGTGGGCTGGTGATGGCGTGTCGGGTTGATTCGGCATGAGCGACGGTATTTTAAGCAACTGTATTTTTGCCAAAAACATGCTTCAATCAGGATCATGTTTTGAAATTGGACGCAATACGCATGTCAAAAAACAAAAAAGCACCATTCAAGCAACCATTAGACAATCAGGTGGTGTGGATTACGGGGGCATCGGCTGGCATCGGCGAAGCCTTGGCGATTGAGTTGGCCAAGCAGGGTGCGCGGTTGGTATTGAGCGCTCGTCGCGCGCCGCAGTTGCAGCGTGTGGCAGACCGCTGTCAACTGATCAATGGCTTGTCCCATATGGTCTTGCCGTTTGATGTGACAGATCGACAGGCGGCTGAGTCGGCATATCAGATGCTGATCGCTGAGTGTGGGCATTTGGATTGGCTGATTAACAATGCAGGAGTTAGTCAACGGGCATTGGTCTTGGACACATTGCCTGAAGTGGATCGGCAGATTATGGCGTTGGATTATTTTGCCCCTGTTGATTTGACGCGGTTGGTGTTGCCTGATTTGTTGGCACGGCGATCAGGGCGTTTGGTGTATATCTCCAGTGTAGCGGGCTTGGTTGGGACGCAATATCGCGCCAGTTATGCTGCCGCAAAAGCTGCGATTCATCTGTGGGCAAACAGTCTACGTGCCGAAGTCGCTGATCAAGGGATACAGGTCAGTGTGATTTTCCCTGGTTTTGTGAACACCGATGTGTCGGTCAATGCCTTGGTCGGTGATGGTACGGCACTTGGCAGTATGGACGAGGCGCAGGCCAATGCGATGGCGGCGGATGCTTTTGCGGCGCAGGCCGTGCGTGGGCTATTGCGTGGTCAGGATTATTTGGTGATCGGTGGGGCAAAAGAGCGCTTTGCCACGCTACTGGGGCGGGTGTCGCCGAGTATGCTGTATCGGGTGGTGCGGCGTAGTCAGGTGCGGTGATTGGGGCGAATACGCCATTGGGCATGGTTTATTTGGCTGAAAAATTTACGTTTTCAGTTCGATCAATATATTCCCAACGGAAGTATCCATTTTGTATTGGCGACTGTAACCCCCCTGTTTTGCCAGTGACGTAGTGAGGTGGTGGGCAGGTAACATTGCGCATCCAGTAGCCCACCTCCCAAGAAAAATGATCCTCAACGATTTTTTGGATTTCTTCGAGACGTTCATTTAATGATGGCAATGAAAAATAAACGAACTCGCCAATTGACAACCTGATCCATTTTTCAGCATCTCCGTCCTCAACTAAAGGAGTCGAATGAACGTTCGACATCGCGTTTTCGATGAATTTTTTGTAATTCTGCATAGACCAACCACAAAACTCTAATATTTACCCAACCCCTGATCTTCCCAATCGACCCAATCCACCGCAAAATCCTGCACATACTGATCAACCGCGCGCCCAATCGTCGGAAAAAACCGCTGTGGCTGATCCTGAAATAGCGCATAACGCCGCAACCAATCCTTACTATTACCTTTCATCTCCGCAAAATACAACACAATGCCGCGCTGTTGTAACCACAGATCCAACTCGCGTAACATCTCCGCCGCCGTCGTATCCACATCCGTGATTGGTTCAGCCGCCAACACCACACAACGAATCGGCCATTTGGCCTGCGCAATATGCCGCTGTAAGGTGCGCCGAAACTGGCCTTGATTGGCAAAAAATAACGGCGCATCCCAGCGAAACAACAACAATCCCTCAATCTGCTTGGCTTCGGGATGTCGTTGAATGTCATGATAACCTTTTAAACCATCGACCCTCCCCAGCACCGCAGAATATGGCTGCCACGCCCGCCAAACAAACAACCCCAACGCAATCGCCACCGCCAAAAAAATCCCTTCCACCACACCCAGTACAGCCACCCCAAAAAAGCAAAACATCGATGTCCAAAACTCACTGCGTCGCAATCGGTACAGGGCTTCGACCGCCCGATACTCGATCAGCGACCAGCATGCTGCAATCACCACAGCGGCCAGCGCAGCCTTTGGCATATGGCTGAGCAGGTTCGGTGCAAATAACAAAAACAACAGAATACACAAGGCACTAAATACGCCAGTCATTTGGCTTTGTGCGCCCGCAGCTTCAGCGACTGGTGTGCGTGAGGCACTGCTACTGACTGTAAACCCCTGAAACAAGCCACTGCCTAGATTGGCACAGCCTAGCGTCAGCAATTCACGATTCGGGTAGACACTCGTGCCTAAACGCTGCGCATAGCTGCGGGTTAGAATACTCATATCCGCAAACGCGACCAACGAAATCGCCAACGCACTTGGTATCAGATGCTGCACTTCTGCCCAAGATACCTGTGGCCACGTCAGGTTAGGTAAACCTTGCGGAACCTGACCAATCACCGCAACGACACGCGACAAATCAAATACCTGTACCACAATCGTACTGATGATCATCGCCAATAAGACCGCAGGCCAGCGCGGCAGGTATTTTTTGCAGGTGAGGATCAGTGCCAGACAACCCACGCCCAGCAGGCTTGGCCATGTCAGCCATGGCATGTTCCATAGTGCTTGTGCCAGCAGTGGCAATTGTTGCAATAGACTGTCTGCTGGCAGGCTAAGTCCAAATAGTTTAGGCAGTTGGCTGACCAGCACGGTCAGGGCGATACCGTTCAGGTAGCCGTATCGAATTGGGGTCGAGAGCAGGTCAGTGACGAAGCCCAGTCGCAACACGCCAGCGAGGATACACAGCAGTCCAGTCATGATCGCCAGCATGCCCGCCAATGCGACCGCATGGGCGCTAGAGCCTGCCGCCAGTGGTAAAATACTGATTGCAATCAATGCCGCCAATGCAGAATCAGGCCCTAAGATCAGAATGCGGCTCGTACCAACGAGGGCATAAATCAGCAGCGGGACGAGCGTTGCATACAGGCCATAGATCGCAGGCACGCCGGAGGCTTCGGCGTAACTCATGCCGACCGGAACTAACATCGCACTGAGTACTAAGGCGGCCAGTGCATCAGATTTGCAACGCGCCCAAGAGTAGCCGACGAGGGTTGGCAGCAGCCAACGTGGGGCAGTGGCTGGGGCGGTTTGTGGTGCAGTCTGTGGATTGGGCGGGTGGCTGGGTTGCATGCGCTTGGGTCTGGGTTAAGATCAGCGTGTACTGTAGCGTGAAGTATTGAATGTGGCGAATCAATTGCCTGTGTGAATTGTCCATACCGCATGGCTGTATCTGCTGCGACTAAAACCACAACCCAAAAAAAGACCCGATTGCTCAGGTCTTTTCATGCAGCGTTTATAACGTTGAAATCAATCCACCACCGCCTCAGCGGTTACACCTCCAACGGCAGGGGTAGTCACCAAACGAGTTTGGCTGGTTTGATCAGCCGACACATGCGTTTGGTTGGCAGTAGAGACATCGGCTGGGCTACTGGTCTGAGACAAACCACCACCGCCCAATGCTTTATACAGATTGACTTGGGTCATTAGATTGGCTTGTTGCAAATTAATCTGTGATTGCTCCGCACTGAATAAGCTGCGTTGTGCGTCCAACACGTTCAGATAACTGTCCAAACCAGCTCGGAAGCGGGCTTGCGACAGATTATAGTTGGCGCGTGTGGCGGCCACCAAGCGGGCTTGTGATTCGAGCCGTTGGGTCAAAGTGGCACGTTCGGCCAGCACATCTGCGACCTCACGGAATGCGGATTGAATCGCTTTTTCGTAGGCAGTGAGTGCCAATTGTTGATCGACCTCACTGACCTCAAGATTGGCACGCCGTGCCCCACCATCAAAAATCGACAAGCTGATACTCGGGCCAAACGAATAGCTAAAAGCACCCGATGAAAACAAATCAGACAGGCTGGTACTCGACAGGCCAAGATTGCCCGTTAGGCTGATGCTCGGATAAAACGCTGCGCGCGCCACGGCGATGTTAGCACCTGCTGCCCGCAGGCTATATTCTGCTTGGATCAGGTCAGGACGGTTTTGTAATAAATCGCTGGGCAGTCCAGTTGAAAATACCTGTGGACTGGTGATTTTTTGTGGGGCGCGGCGTGGCAACAATGCTTGTGGCACAGGCTGTCCAACCAACAAGGTGAGCAGGTTTTTATCTTGCTCAATTAATGTTGTGAAGTTGGCAATCGCCAATCGTGCGCTTTCGACGCTGATTTCAGACTGACGCACGGGCACGGCAGAGCTAATCCCCACGTCCAACCGCTTACGGTTGAGATTCAGGCTATCAAGCTGAGTTTTTAGAGTTTGCTCGGCCAAGCGCAATTGTTCTTGGTTAAAACCCAGTGACAGGTACGCTTGGGTGATTTGACCAATCAAGCTGATTTGCACGGCCTGTTGAGCGCTTTGTGTGGCCAGATAGTTTTGTAGAGCAGCATCTTTGAGGTTGGCTACGCGTCCCCACAGATCTACCTCATAGGCAGTTGCCCCTAAGCCGACCGAATAGCTGGTATCGCTGCTATCAGTATTGCCGCGTTGCGTGATGCTGCCTGAGCTATTAATAGTCGGCAGTTGATCTGCTGCACGGATTTGGTATTGAGCTTGCGCCCGCTGAATGTTCAGTGCAGCGGTACGGAAGTCGCGATTGTTATCCAGTCCCAATTGAATCAGCGATTTTAGGGCTGGATCAGCAAAAAACTCTTGCCAGCCCAACGCTGCAATCGAAGGTTGCTCATTGTTGGGACTGGCAGGATAGTCTTGGGCAATTACACTGACTGATGGCGCAGGATTTGCCGTACGCAATGGTGATGTCGTGGTACACGCCGCCAAGCTCAGTGCCAACAGGCTGAGCATGATGGCAGGCCGTGCGTGCGTGCGTGCAGAAACAGGCTGAGCAGGATACAAGGTCGGCGTCATCATGACTTCTCCACAGAAACAGGTGGCTGATCTTCAGGGTGTGGCGTGTATTTAAAAAGACTGCGCACCCAGAAGTAAAACAGCGGAATAAAGAAAATACCAAGGATCGTTGCACCAAGCATACCGCCCAATACCCCCGTTCCGATGGCGTTCTGGCTACCAGAGCCAGCACCTGTACTCAGTGCTAAAGGCAGAACCCCAAGACCAAACGCCAGCGAGGTCATGATAATCGGACGCACCCGAATCCGTACAGCTTCTAACACAGATGCAATCAACGGTTTACCTTGCTCTTGCAAATCCTTGGCAAACTCCACAATTAAGATGGCGTTTTTGGCGGCGAGACCGACGACGGTCAGTAGGCCGACCTGAAAATACACATCATTGGAGAGGTCGCGCCCCAAGGTTGCCAAGACCGCGCCCAATACACCCAGCGGTACAACCATCATGACTGCAAATGGAATTGACCAGCTTTCATACAAGGCGGCAAGACAGAGAAAGACCACCAGCAGCGACAATGAGTATAAAAGAGGGGTTTGTCCACTCGACATTTTTTCTTCAAGCGACAGGCCACTCCACTCAAAACTCACACCATCAGGCAGTTTTTCGATGATTTTCTCAATCTCATCCATTGCCTCACCAGAGCTGACGCCCGCAGCGGCAGCGCCCTGAATGTTAAACGAGGACAATCCGTTATAGCGATCCAGTTTAGGTGCACCATATGTCCACTCACCTGTTGCGAAGGCTGAGAATGGAACCATTTGACCTGCATTGCCGCGAACATACCACTTGTTTAAGTCTTCTGGCGCACTGCGTGCATCCGCTTGTCCTTGCATGTAGACCCGCTTGACCCGACCACGATCAATAAAGTCGTTGACATAACTGCCACCCCAACCCGTTGCCAGTACGTTGTTGATCTCGGAGAGTGAGACGCCCATTGCACCTGCTTGTTCTTGGTTGACATTAACTTTGTATTGCGGAGTGTCTTCTTGTCCATTGGGACGCACGCCAACCAGTTTCGGGTTTTGTGCCGCCATGCCCAGCAACATATTGCGCGCATCAAGTAATGCTTGATGGCCGATATTGCCGCTGTCTTGTAGTTGTAAGTCAAAGCCGTTGGCATTGCCCAACTCGACCACAGACGGTGGCACAATCGCAAACACCATCGCATCGTTCAATTGGCTAAATGCCCCCATGGCACGTCCAGCCACCGACTGCACATCTTGCCCCGCGCCTTTACGTTCATCCCAGTCTTTGAGTCGTACGAAGGCCAGACCCATGTTTTGACCACTGCCCGCAAAGCTAAAACCTGTGATTGCAAAGACCGACTGAACGGTTTCTTTTTCTTCATTGAGGTAGTAATCCTCAACTTTTTTCATGGTTTCCAGCGTGCGCTCTTGGGTTGCACCAGCAGGTAATTGTACAAGGGTAAAGATCAAGCCTTGGTCTTCATCAGGCAAAAACGCGGTCGGCAATCGGACAAACAAAAAGCCCATCAGTGCAATGATGCCAAGATAAATCAGGCCATAGCGTAGGCTCTTGTGCAGCATCCGCCCAATCGTCGATTGATAGCGGTTGGCGGCATGGTCAAATTTACGGTTAAACCATCCAAAAAAACCTTTACGCTGATGCGGATCAGTATGGACGGGTTTAAGCAGTGTGGCACACAGGGCAGGGGTCAAGATCAATGCAATGACCACAGACAGCAATACACAAGAGACCAATGCAACCGAAAATTGCTGATAGATCACGCCAACCGAACCACCAAAGAATGCCATCGGAATAAACACCGCGGACAGCACCAAGCCAATCCCAATCAACGCCCCCGTGATCTGATTCATGGATTTGTAAGTGGCTTCTCGTGGGCTGAGTCCTTCTTCAGTAATCAAGCGCTCAACGTTTTCGACCACCACAATTGCATCATCGACCAATAGACCAATCGCCAACACCATCCCAAACAGGGTCAAGGTGTTAATCGAAAATCCCAAGAGGTTAAAGACCGCAAAGGTGCCGAGCAGTACCACAGGCACGGCAAGGGTCGGAATGATGGTGGCACGCCAGTTCTGTAGGAACAGATACATGACCAAAAACACCAATACAATCGCTTCAGCGAGGGTATGAACTACTCCCTCAATTGATAGTCGAACAAATGGCGTGGTGTCGTACGGTGCAACCACATCCAAACCTTGTGGGAAGGATGTTTTCATTTGCTCCATCCGCTCCAGCACGGCATCGCGGGTAGACAGTGCATTGGCACCCGCCGCTAGCTTGATGCCCAGACCTGCTGCGGCATTGCCGTTATAGCGCGAGACGACTTCGTAGCTTTCACCGCCAAGCTCAACGGTGGCGACATTCGATAGTCGAACTTGTGAGCCATCCGTACCAGTTTTTAGCAGAATATTTCGGAATTCTTCAGGCGTTTGCAGGCGAGTTTGTGCGGTCACTGTGGCATTGAGTTGCTGCCCTGCCAAGGCTGGCGCACCGCCCAATTGTCCTGCGGAAACTTGAGCATTTTGGGCTTGAATCGCTGCGGTAATATCACTGGCTGTCAATTGATAACTGGCCAGTTTGGCAGGATCAAGCCAAATACGCATGGCATACGGTGAGCCAAAGACTTGGATCTCGCCCACGCCTTCTACACGGGACAAGGGATCGACTACGCTACTGGTCACATAATCCGCAATATCATTACGATCCATGCTGCCATCTTCAGACACAAAGCCCAAAACTAACAGAAAGTTACGTGCAGATTTGTTGACTGTGACCCCTTGGCGTTGTACCTCTTGCGGCAGTTGAGACATGGCCGCTTGGAGTTTGTTTTGGACTTGTACCTGTGCAATATCAGGATCAGTCCCCGCCACAAACGATAGATTGATACTGGCTGAGCCATTACCAGAGCTAGAGGAAGACATATACATCAAACCATCCAGCCCTTTCATGCGCTGTTCAATGATTTGAGTCACGGTGTCTTCGACGGTTTTGGCAGAAGCACCAGGGTAGTTGGCACTAATCGCAATGGTGGGTGGTGCAATTTCGGGATACTGCGCAATCGGCAGTTTTAGCATCGATAAGATACCCGCCAACATCATAATGATGGCGATCACCCACGCAAAGATGGGTCGATCAATAAAAAACCGAGACATGACGACGACTCCTGATGGGGCTTAAGATTGTGCGTTCGCTGGCTCGGCAGTCGCCGCATTAGTTGCTGCGGATTCTACGGATGCGTTGCTGGTGGGTGCAGCATCTGATGTTGCTGCGGGGCTTGCATCAGGACTCAGTTTTGGACTGACGACGGGGGCAGGCATGCCGGGCATTAGACGAATTTTTTGGCTGCCTTGAACGATTAAGCGTTCACCCGTTTCTAGACCATCGGTCACGACCCATTGATTGCCTTGGGTAAAAGCCGCTTGCACTACGCGTTGACTCACGGTGTTGTCTTTGGCCACTACCAAAACAGTCGCATCGCCTTGCGGATTACGTGTCAGTGCTTGTTGTGGCACAAGGATCGCATCTGGCAAGGTGCCTTGGCTGACTTTGGCTTTAACGTACATACCTGGCAAGAGCAGATTATTGGGGTTGTCTACCACGGCACGTAGCGTGACCGAGCCGCTGGTTTCATCCACACTGGCATTCGAAAACTGCAAACGACCTGCCAAAGGATATTCACGGTCATCTGGCAAGGTCAGACGGACTTCAGTGATGCCATTACGTGATAGGTTGCCTGAGGTGATTTGCTCACGCAGGCGCAGCATTTCAGCGCTGGACTGGGTGATATCGACATAGAGGGGATCAAGCTGTTGGATAGTCACCATCGGCGCAGCTTGATTGGCGGTGACCAATGCACCTGCGGTCACACTGGATGTGCCACTCTGGCCGCTGATTGGTGCGCGTACCACAGCATAATCAAGATTGATTTTGCTGTTATCAAGATTGGCTTGGCTGGCGGCAATATCGGCCTCAGCCAAGGCAATTTGCGCCATGATATCGTCATATTCTTGCTTGCTTACCGCATCTGAACGCACCAACTCCCGATAGCGTCGTGCCGTGGTTTGTAGTGCGGATAAGTTGGCTTTTTGGCGGCGCAAGGCCGCTTCGGCACTACTTACCGCAGTTTGATAAGTAGCAGCATCAATTTGATACAAGGCTTGGCCTGCTTTGACATAAGCGCCTTCATCGAATAGCCGTTTTTGGATAATGCCAGAGGCTTGTGGCCGAACTTCAGCGATTTGGTAGGCACGCAGACGACCTGACAACTCAATGCTACGCTCGACAGGTTGGCGTTGCACAACGACGACCACGACTTCAGGTGGTGGGGGAGCAGCTTGTGTGCTGGCGGCATTCGCTCCTTGGGAGTCTGCTGGCTGGCTACACGCTGCGAGACTCGCCAATAGGGCAGTCAGCGCAAAGCGATTCAAGATTGGCGTACGGTGCATGTTAGCCCTCATGGTCATCTCTCACGATTTCAAGCCCATGATGATGGGCATATCTATTTGGTATTGATTTCACAGCTTCGGCATCACAGATGGCAGAACCATGACAGTCTGGTGTCACTCTTGTATACGTCATGTCATCTGTGCCGTCTGGACAATTTGAGTAACTGGTCAGGCGCGTGATGGCGCAGCTCGCGCTAAAACGTACTAGCCAGTACAAATTTTAGTGTACTGGCTAGTACAGATTGGATGCAAGCATTGACTGAAACGATTACATAAAAAAACAGACCGCAAGATGAGTGCTGTCTGTGTGAGGGGGTGGATGTCAATCTAGTGTGATTTTTTGGGAGGATGGGTCGTGTTTGTGGTGTTTGGGAGGGTTTTGGGTGGCCAAATAAAATCGGCTGGCCGTGTTAAAAAATGCCCAAACAGCAACTTGAGTAAGGGTTTCCATTGGGAGTATTGTACGCGGCGCGCTCGCAAGGCCACGAACAATGCCAAGCCAAAGCTCACCATCAAGTTGGTTAAGCCAATCAACAGCACACCCAAGAATGAGACCAGCACCAAGCCTAGTTCTGGCGTATGCCCAAGATTATAAAGCCCTTGGACAAAGTTGGCAGAGGCAAACGCAATATGGCGAATATCCAGTGGCAAGCCCAAAATATAGCCAATCGTGCCCGTACTGCCGAGCATCACCCCAAACCAAAAGTTGCCTGCCAGCGCCCCGAGGTTGCTTTCAATATAGCCTGAGATACGATTCAGCCGTACTTGGCCGAACATACGTTGCAAGCGCGGGTGTTGACGCATTCGAGGGCCAATCTGATGGTAGACTGCCAGATTATCGTAATACCCTGCAATCAGCCCAGAGACAAACAGCCAGACACCTGCAATCGCAGCATGTGGAATCGCCAACGAAATAAATGGATTAATATCATGCAGCAGTGCTTCGGCTTTATAGGGCGTCATTAAGGGTGCGCCGCTGCTATACGAAATCAGCCATGTGATCAAGAGCGCAATTGGCATCGCAATCGAAATATTACCCAAAATCGCGATGAACTGCGTGCGCATGATATTGATGGTCACTTCCGCCAATTCTGCGATCTGAGCTTGGCGGTTACCGATGTTTTTTTGGACAGTGGCGGCCAGTGTGGCCGCGGTCATCGCGGGTTGTTTGGTCGCCACTGTAAAATGCAGTACATGAATCAGCATAAAGCCCAAGCTGTAATTCAGGCTGCTGATCAATGCTCGTGCAAAAGGCGCAAGTACCAGTCGGCCAGATAGCACTTTAAGCGTGGCCATCAAAGCAATGATCGCACCTGCACCCGCAGCGGAGCGATACATGCCCCAATAGCCTTTGCGATCTGTGGTGACATAGTGCCCGCCTGTACGACTGGCATTTTC
>JAYXXU010000380.1:0-3829 GCA_036019135.1 Pseudomonadota bacterium
AGTCGCTTGCATGATGTGATCAATGGTGCAACTGACCACAGGACTAAACAGGAGTTGCCGCGCCGTGTCATCCTGAATCAGCGTATCAAGGTTCAGGCGTTGGTAGTCGTGATAATCAATCGGATCAGCCAGCAACTCATCAACCAGACGTTCAGCAGACTCACTACCCCATGTCGATGGGTCATATTCTGAATCTGTACCGTCTTGCGCTTGCTGATTCAGCTCAAATAGCTGTTTATTGGCGCTACCACCTACTAATGTTGCCAGTTCTTCGCTATCTAAGCCGAGATCGTGTTGTAGGCTCTTGCCCGTCTGTAGCGTCAACACACGAAGACCTAAGGCAACGGTAAACCGCGCACCTTTTTTGGTATCAGCGAGGCCGTACATAATCCGTGCATTGCCGATGGTTTTTCCACAGCCCGTTGAGGCCATGTTTATGCCGAAAAAACCTTCTGATTTCGCGTCTTTTTGCAGTTGCTGAGCCAGTTTAAACGCGTGGTTTTGCCAGACAAAGCGCTCAATTTTTGCAAGCCGCTCCAGTGACCTCTTGTTGCACAACGTGGGGAGGTTTTGGATCAGTGACGGCAAATGATGGCTAAATTTTGCGGTGAATTGAGCGACACCCAGTAAATGTTCATCGAGTGGCTGTTTGACCTTTCCCGTTTCGCGTTCTGTATTTGCGGCGAGCACCTCAAAGTCCTTGTGTCCTGTGACTCGCCGTTTATCATCTGGTTTCAAGCTGGAATAGTTATGATCTCCCATCATCAGTGCAAGGCGAGACAGATACAGCAAAATGGGATTGTCAACACAGGTATTTTTCAGTGTGTTGAGCGTCGGATCGGTCAGCGCTTTGTTTGCCCAACGTTTGATACCACTTTGCCAATTCGGGCTATGGATCACCAGTTGCTTAAACTGCCAGTAATCACGCTGTTGGCTCAGGGTTTGGCTTCTGATCTTGTCAGGCGAGGCTTTGATCCAGTAATCAATCGCCTTGATCTGGCGGTAAAACTGGCTTACATCACGCTCAAGATACCGAGGTGATTGAAATCGTTTTCTTTCGTCTGCATTGTAAAACACCTGCTCAAAAGGCACTTGGCGATGATGGGTAACAATGAGCCATGCCACCCATTGCGCCAATGGTGGCATATCACCAATATTGGTACGGTCTTTATTTTGGCTGATGGCTTTTTCAATCACTGCATCGTCAGCCTGCGCCTGCTGCTTTAGGAAAGCATCAATCGAGGCAAAGCGAGCCAACCATGCATCATCATCAGTACAACCCGCAATGAGCCATTCAAATAATTTAAGAGACAACCATTCATGGCGATAAGGATCAGCCTGAGTGGAGGTTGCGCGTAGTTTTTTCTGAAAGCCTTGAGTGGACTTGCCGAGATCATGCAACAGCGCGGCCAAGGTGGCCACAATCTGTATGCTGCTGGCATAGTGCCAGTAATGATTTTCTGCATCCGACAATACAGGATGTTCAGTCCAATTCACCGCCACAATCCCTTCCGCATTAAATTTATTTCGATTACCGACGACCCAGAGTAGCTCCGTTCGACTAACTCCCCGAATCCAATGGCAACTGACCGCAGTATTTTTAGAAGCCGTCTTGCGCAGCAATTTTTTCAATGCAATTAAACCGTCTTGTGTGATCACCGTGCGCCATGTATTGCTGCCGATTCGATCTGCAAAGGCATCCAGCACCCGTCGCGTGCGTGGCAAAGCTTTTTTCTCGCACTCACTGACAAATAGAACCATCATGGCGCATCATCCCCTTGCTCTGCTTTGGGATGATGTTTTAAGGCCATCGATTTCACCTGATCAAACATAAAATCCAACGCTTTATGCTCAGTAAACTTTTGCAAGCAGATCTGCCGAAACTCCTGCTCGGTACCCCCCTCCTTGGCACAGATAAACGCCTGCGGAAGTACAACGGCATCCTTTATCAGATCCGCTATATCAAACACCAAGGCACCACGCCGCGTCTTGCCGTGCAATACTGCGCAACCATGCGGAATCCCCAGCACCCACAAGGTGGTCGCCGCCAAACCATAGGCCAAGTAATTGCCATGATTTAAAAACTTCTCCGCCTGCTCTGTCGCGTCTTGATACTTCCGATGGAAGCCCTGCAATCCCGTACACTGCCCTGCATAGGCGTACAATTGCTTGGTGAGCTGGGCTTCATGCAGTAACACATCGTTGGTGGTTTGACTAGCCGCTGTCCGCGCCAAGCAACTATTCACCTGCGCTTCAATCGCCGCATACTCGAAGCCTTCAGCTTTGAGATCACGATCTTTTTGCCAGACGTGTTTGATATAAGCTGTGCGCTGTACTTGAATAGATTTTGCTGCTGCCAAGCGCTTGCCTTCATCAAACCAAAAATTCATCCAGCCTTGCAGGTATTCGGTCGGGCGATATTCACTCTGTGGGCTGAGCCACTCCACCTCTGTACCCGCAAAAAGCGGTGTACCACCCCCACCAGAAAATCCGATCATCACCCCTGCACTGACCAGCATGCGTACTGCTGCTTGGGTGATGGACGTGCCTGTACCCAGCAGAATCACAGTGGTATTGGCGATGGGGATACTAAAATACTGGTTTTGCTTGTCACCTTCGGTCAGGTACAGCACACGACCGTCTTTTTGCATCACGCGGCAATGCTCAAGGTAATACAAATTTGCACGCTTTGAATGCGAAATAGCTTTTAGATCAGTAAGCTGCTCCATACTTATAGTCCAGTATGCAATAAAGTTATCTAAGATTGCCTTTGGCTACTACAGCCAGTCCGTGGCAATTAAGACTGCACATTAAATTGGGCTTGGTCAACTCACTCTCGACGATTTGCGACATTTTGTGTCGCTATCAATATCAGCCGCCTAGGTGGCGAACTACGCTACAATATATTTCTATGCTTCATCGTACCTTCCAATATTGAATGATTACTCATATCCTTTACGATGCCGACAATTTGCAAGTACAGAGAACTCATATGATTGAAAAAATTGTTTCTGGTGGTCAGACAGGTGTTGATCGTGGTGCGCTTGATGGCGCGTTGTCACTGAACTTTCCATGCGGTGGATGGTGTCCTGAAGGTCGCCGAGCTGAAGATGGTGTCATTGATCCACGTTATCCAGTACAGGTTTTGGCTGGGGCTGGTTCAACTGCACGCACTAAAAAAAACGTCTTGGATAGTGATGGCACATTATTAATTTTCTTTAATTATATGGTGGTTAGGGGTGGTACAGAGCAAACTCTTATGTTCTGTATTAATGCCAAGAAACCCTACCTGCTCTTGGATGGACATGAACTCAGTGTGGCTCGTGCCGCTGAAAAAATTAATGACTTTGTGAAGCGCTATAATATCCGAACCTTGAATGTTGCTGGACCACGCGGTGCCAAATTGCCGCAAGCACAACCCTATACCGCAGAGGTTATTCGTGAATACCTGCAATTAGCGGATCCAACACTGCAAAAGCTCAAGGAGTCAAACGCGATCTGACCCTCCTAAGAAACTGCTGAAGGTTTGAGTGCAGATTTTCGGCTTTTTCTGACGTTAAACTACCTATAATACAGCACTCTAAAAGCCAGCATCGAAAACAATCAAAAAGCTTCTAAGAAGCCGCCTGTGTGACGGTCAAGTGTGAGATCTTGAAAACCTTTTTTTCGAGGGCTTGTGTGAGTCTTTGATAGCAGATGATTTATTTAGCCATGTCAAAACTTTGGGTAAAAAGCCCCACTTTTCAGCGGGGCTTCGCTCACAGGGTCAGTTAGTCAGTCGATTTGCCGTTAAGCTGCCAGTAGCGTAGGCGTTCGTGGTTGTCAGCAG
>JAYXXU010000381.1:0-5476 GCA_036019135.1 Pseudomonadota bacterium
ACCCAAAATATAGCTGTGATCACGCTGCATTTGTGCAAGGAAAGCGGTGGCTTGTTCGGCAGGGAGGGGTTTGCTGATGAGATAGCCTTGTAACAAATCGCAGCCCTCGTCACGCAAGAATTCGGCATGGGCAAGCGTTTCGACGCCTTCGGCAACCACCAGCATGCCCAAAGAGTGCCCCATGGCCAGAATGGCACGCACAATGGCTTCGTGGCTGGAGCTGACACCAACCTCCATGACAAATGAACGATCCACTTTGAGGACATCAATCGGGTACTGTCCCAAATAGGACAGCGAAGAATAGCCTGTGCCAAAGTCATCTAAGGCAATGCTGATATGTCTTTGTTTAATTTCATTGAGAATTTTTTTGACTTGATCGGGTTCGTCCATCAGTGAGGACTCAGTAATCTCAAGTTCTAACCAGCGCGGATCAACCTGATGTCGCTCAAGAATGCGATCAATGGTTTCAATAAAATTACCGCGCTGAAGTTGTTGCGCCACGATATTGACAGAAACCCGAATGTTCGAAAATCCTTGTAACTCCCATGCTTTGATTTGGGCGCAGGATTTATCCAAGACAATTTCGCCGAGTGCGGAGATGAGACCTGTCTCTTCGGCCAGTGGAATAAATTGCACAGGAGAGATTAAGCCCTTGGTTGGATGAATCCAGCGCACCAAGGCTTCAAACCCATCGATACTTTGGGTTTTGACATCAATTTTGGGTTGGTAATAGACCGTCAGCTCATCATTCGATAGGGCTTTGCGGAGTGCGTTTTCAAGATTTACTTTTTCGATGGATTGGATGCTGACATCATTATTAAAGAATCGTAGCGCACGACCACCAATCCGTTTGGCTTCTTGTAAGGCTTTTTCGGCGTGATTGGAGAGCGTGTCAACCTGTCGGCCATGCTCTGGAAACAGGGCAATGCCAGCCGATAGGGTGGCGATTACTTCCTGTGCACCAATTTGGAATGGCTGCTCAAAAGTGTTCATCAATGCGTCGCAGTACAGTTCCATTTCTTTGCGACTTGCACCAATATTTTCGAGGATAATGGCAAAATCATCGCCACCGAGTCGTGCAATCAAGCTGGCATGACTATCAAAAGAGGTCAAGCGTTGTGCGACTTTTTGTAGGAGGGCATCTGCACCATCTGCACCGAGCGAGTCGTTCAGTAGGCGGAAGCGGTCAATGTTGATGCGTAGCAGTGCAAATTGTTCTTTGGTTGACGCCGTGTTCAGGATTAATTGATGCAAGCGACTCTTAAATAAATTGCGATTGGGCAGATCGGTCAGTGCATCATAGTTGGACAGATAGGAGAGTTTTTGTTCGTCTTTTTTGCGTTGGGTCAAATCAGAAATAATGCCGATGTAGTGGGTGGTACGGTTTTTATCATCATTGATGCCATTGACATGAATCCAAAGCGGTAAATCATCGCCATTTTTATGTTGATCAATGATTTCGCCTTCGTATTCGCCATGTGTGACCAGCGATTTAAGCATTTTGAGATATTGTTGTTTGACGCGTGGTGAGACGTTTGGATGGTTGAATACATGTGCGCCAATCATGTCATCACGATGGTAGCCCGTGATTTGCTCAAAGCGTGGATTCATATCCATATAGTGCAGTTTGCTATCGAGAATGAAGATCCCTTCAGCTGCTTGTTGGAACACCGTTGCAGACAATTTGATTTTTTCGGCAGCGGTTTTTTCGGCGTTGATATTGCGGCGAATCCCCACCATGCGTAGCGCACGCCGTGTTTTTGGATCGCGCTCAATCACCCGCCCCATATCCTGAACCCAGACCCAGTAGCCGTATTTGTGCCGAATCCGAAATTCTGCCTCATAGCGATCACTGCGATTCATGAGGTGTGCGGTAATGGACTTGCGAACAGATTGAAAATCCTCGGGATGAATGATGCGACTCATATTGCCAATATAGTCATTCATCTCCTCATTGGTATAGCCCAAGATCTGATCAAAATTGGTGGTTTGGATGCTGCGCTGTGCCACATTCCAATCCCAACTGCCGATCCCCGCAGCATTGTGTGCCATTTCCAGACTATGCTTGGAGCGCTCAAGATGGGCGTTGATTTGTTGGATATCGTGGGTACGTTCGCGGACTTTTTCTTCGAGTCGATAGTTGGATTGTTGCAGTTGGAACTCAACCGCTTTGCGGTCGCGCATTTCTTGTTCGAGCTGTGCTTTGGCGGACTCTGCCATCTCGCGTTGTGATTCAGAGTGATCTGCCAGATTATCATTGCGAATCACCAACCATGTCGATTCGTCTCTAATTTTGTGCAATTGATAGCCACAAAACAACATGAACACAAAGTATAAATCAGCAAAGAAAACGACGGGATGATTGGGAAATAGCTCACGCCAACCGACGATCTGGAGTGTCAGGACAGGTGCCATGCTGGTGATGATAAACATCATAAAATAGCGCAGCCGATCAGTGAGTGAGATCAAAGCCAGCATATGTGAAAAAATAACAATCGCCCCAAAAATCTGTACGGCGTAAGCTGAATGGCTGACGAAGTTGGCAAAGTTTTGGATATTTAAGCCAAACAATACTTGCCCAATAGCGATGATTAGCCCCAGCATAAAGGCATTAATTAACAAATAGGTGTCAATCAACTCCAAAGAGACGGAGTGGCTGCGTTGTCCCAGTTGACTATTGATCACCGCCGAGACGGCAATGGCACTGATCGACAGAATTGTCCAGCTAGTGAGCTGGTTTTCGTTGCTAAGCGGTGCGCCGCGATAGGTGAGGTAAGTCAGTAAAATCAGCCCAATCAGGGCAAACAGCATCAAAGATTGATGCTGTAGCGTATTCATAATTTGATTATGTCGAATACGGCGCTGGAGATCGGAGTTGGCATCTGTAAGCACTGTTGGCTATCTCGCAGGCAAGGACAAATGCGGCACATCAGTGGGCATTTGTGACTGAGGGTAGGGTGCGAGTAGCATCAGACATTTTCCTTCGTAATATGGTGATGCACGACTATTCGTGAATCCAAATCAGGCGTGCTGATCAGGTCATCACGCCGTGACTCACAACATGTCAGGTCTCTCGACCAGTTTCGGTGCTGAAGGTGATTTTTAGGCTATGGTACAGCCATAACAGTGACCCAAAATCGGAGGGTCAGAACTGATCAAACAATGTGGCTACATTAGCGCTTTCGCTGCTAAATCGCAACTCTAACCGTAAGCGCATGATGACTGTTTAGAGCGATTGATTTTGATGGCGATCTGCCAGTATCGACAAGGCAACCACGGGAGCTGTCTCGGTGCGTAGAACGCGCTCGCCCAATTGCCAACGCTTAAAGCCATATTGCTCACTATAGGCAATCTCTGCTGCACTCAAACCACCCTCTGCCCCAATCAGCAGACTGATCTGTGACGGCAACGGCTGCACCAGTGGCTGAGTATTGGCTTGCAGCGCCAATACCAGTCGTAAGGGATCAGTATTGTGACTGCACCATGTTTCGAGCGGTTGTGGTGGTAGGATTTGCGGGATGCGATTTAGGCCGCATTGCTCGCAGGCTGCAATCGCGATGGCTTGCCAGTGGTCGATTTTTTTTTGGTCTCGGTCATACTTGAGGCGCATCTCGCAGCGCTCTGAGGTAAGCAGTTGAATCTGGTGTACCCCCAGCTCTGTGGCTTTTTGAATTGCATAATCCATGCGGTCACCTTTGCTCATGACCAAACCAATCTGCACCTGAAAATCCAGTGCACGATCAATCGGATTAAATTCGACCAATTTAGCGCTGGCGGCTTTTTTGTCGATTTGGGTCAGTTGTGCGAGAAACTCACCACCTTGGCCATTGAATAGTGTGGCGGTATCACCCACCTGTGCGCGGAGTACCCGCACCCAATGGTGAAACACTGGCTCAGGCAGATGGATGACCTGATGGAGGTCAAGTTCGGTGGGGGTATAAAAACGACTCATGCCATATTGACCATTGAGGTGTGTAATGCAGGTTGCTGAACCGCCCATTCGATGGCTTGGCGTGCGGTATCGATCAGTTGTTCGATTTCGGCTGACGTGATGCAATAAGGTGGAATGATATAGACATGTGCGCCAATCGGCCGCAGTAACACGCCATGTTTAAGTGCGTATTGGCTGATCAATCGTCCGCGCCCTTCATGGCTGGGATAGGGTTGTCCATTGCTTTGTGTCAGATCAAAAGCCGCAATCAAGCCTGTTTGACGAATCGCACCAATATGTGGATGCCCGTGTAGTGTCTTGAGAGCTTGACTCAGTGTAGCGATCTTGGCTTGGTTGGTCTGTAAGACGTGTTCATCGGCAAACACATCGAGCGAAGCCAAAGCTGCCCGCGCCGCCAGAGGATTACCCGTAAAGCTATGTGAATGCAAAAAACCCATACTGATGTCAGGATGATAGAACGCTTGGTAGATAGTGCGTGTTGTCACAACCGCAGACATGGGCAAATAGCCTGCGGTCAGGCCTTTGGATAGGCAAACAAAGTCCGGTGTTATTTGAGCCTGTTCAAAAGCAAACATCGTACCTGTTCGCCCAAAACCCACGGCAATTTCGTCGTGGATTAAATGCACTTGATAGTGGTCACACAGTTGCCGCAGTGCAGTGAGATAGCGGGCAGGGTACATTTTCATGCCTGCTGCTCCCTGTACCAATGGCTCAACAATCACCGCGCAAACCTGCGACTGATGCTGTTCAAGCAATGATTGCATCGCCTGTAGGCGATGTTGAATGAACTCGTCGTCCGTTTGGTGCACTAGCTTTTGGCTTAAATCTGGGCTAGGTGCGCGCAGATGACGAATTAATATTGGATGATATTGTTTAGAAAATAATGGAATGTCCGTCACGGCAAGGCTGCCTAGTGTTTCACCGTGATAGCCATTTTCGAAAGAAATAAACGTCTGGCGCTGCGGTTGTCCCGTTTGATGCCAGTATTGCAAGCTCATCTTCAATGCCACTTCGATGGCGGCTGAGCCACTATCTGCAAAAAAAACATGGCTAAGCGGCGTGGGCATGAATGTCATCAGACGCTGTGCCAATTGTTCTATCGGCGGGTGGGTCAATCCCGCTAAAAGCGTATGTTCAAGCTGGCCAAGCTGATCAATGATGGCTGCATTGATCGTGGGATGGCTATGCCCATGCAGGTTTACCCACCATGAGCTGATCGCATCTAGAATGGGTTGTCCTGATGTGGTGTATAGATATGCCCCTTGCCCGCGTACCACCTCAATCGGCGGTTGCTGTTCGAGCTGTTGCATTTGGGTGCAGGGATACCAGAGTGGACTAGGACTGCGCATGAGTATCCCTCATCAGTTGTGCCAGTACAGGATTGCGTGTGTTGAGGTCTGCAAGGGTCTGTTCAATTTCAGCAGGCTGTCTGTTTTGACTGAGCTTAAATTTGGCTTCTATCTGATCAATGCTGAGTGTAAAAAATACAATTGCACCTTTCATGCGTTCGAATAATTCGGGGTC
>JAYXXU010000382.1:0-3736 GCA_036019135.1 Pseudomonadota bacterium
TTATGTTTGTGGCGAGATGTATTTGTGTTATTGTTCAGACATCTTTTTTCTTTTTAATTGCTTGGGTGGCCATTGGTTAAATGGCGGCATTTGATTGACATAAATGGGTTCATCGGTAATCAACAAATATGGGGTAATGATCTGGATCACGGGACGTTGCGGATGTGCCCATTCTGTTTCATTAACGATGGTCACCATCTGATTCAGCTTGCTGGCACGAATTGGTGACTGATCGCCAAGCAGGTTGACCAACACGGGACGGCCATCTTTATCACGCCGAAACCCTAACTCCAGATCAAAGGGGCAGGTGATTTCAAAGAGTCGACTATCACTGTCCAACACTGCTGGGCAGCGTGCCAAAGATTTGGCATGCATCCGTTCAGGCTTGACTGTCTTGACACGGCGAGGTTCTGCCCAGATCAATTGAGCACTGTCGGTATCCAATATCCAGCCCACATCTGCGAAGCGCGGCAAATTGTTGGTAATATCAAGAGATGCTTCATGTGGGCAGTCAATTGGATCAAGAGATTGAGACATCCGTAGCTCGCATGTTTTGGCAGTATTTTGTGGATCAAAACAGTCTAGCGGTGATTGGGTGTGCTGCCAACCAATCCTGAGGATATTTCAGGTGTTCGTGATGCTGTGGTCTGTCACAAGTCACGCTATACTGCGTGCAATCTGAATTATTGTAGGGAATCCCCATGCGTCCTGTGTTGTGGCTGGTGGTGTTTGCACCGCTGATGCTGGTGGCTTGTGGTCAAAAAGGCGCGCTGTATTTGCCTGAAACCACCTCAACCCCTGTATCTACCCAAAATCAGCCAGAAGGAGCAAGTGAATGAGCTTTTATCGTTTGCAAGGTGAGCTATACGCTGAGCAATTACGCCTTAACCCGTTGGCACAACAATACGGCACACCGCTATACGTGTATTCGCGTGCACAACTGGAGCAAAATTATCAAGCCTTTGATCGGGCGTTTGATTTTATTGATCATCAAGTGTGCTTTGCGGTCAAGTCTAATTCGAACATCGCCGTCCTCAATGTGTTGGCACGATTGGGTGCGGGCTTTGATATTGTGACGGGCGGTGAGTTGGCGCGGGTAGTGGCTGCGGGTGGTGATCCCAGCAAAGTGGTTTTTTCGGGTCTTGGCAAAACCGAAGCAGATATTGAACGGGCGCTTGAATTGGGCATTGCCTGCTTTAATGTGGAGTCTCAGGCAGAGCTGGCGCGGATTGATGCAGTTGCACAACGTATGGGCAAACGTGCGCCGATTTCGTTACGCGTCAATCCTGATGTGGATGCACAGACTCACCCATATATTTCAACAGGTCTTAAAGAAAATAAGTTCGGTGTGCCCAGCGATACCGTTTACGCGGTCTATGAGTATGCAGCCAGTTTAGCAGGATTAGAAGTGGTCGGTATTGACTGTCATATTGGCTCGCAATTGACCAGCACCACGCCTTTTGTGGATGCGCTGGCCAAAATCGTGGAGATGATTGAGCAACTTGCCCAGCTCGGCATCACGCTGAAGCATATCGATATTGGCGGTGGCTTGGGGGTGTGTTATCGCGATGAAACCCCACCAACGCCTGCTGAGTACGCGGCTGCATTGCGCCCAGCGCTTGAGCGTCTTGGCCTTAAAGTCTACATGGAACCAGGGCGGGCGATCAGTGCCAACGCGGGGGTGTTGCTGACAACAGTTGATTTGCTCAAGCCGACGGCCTACCGTAATTTTGCATTGATTGATGCGGCGATGAATGATTTGATTCGGCCATCGCTGTATCAAGCATGGATGGATATTCAGCCCGTCAGTGCACCGCGTGAAGCCGATGTGCAGACATGGGACATTGTCGGTGCGATCTGTGAAACGGGTGACTTTTTGGGCAAACAGCGTGAGCTGTCGTTGCAAGCGGGCGATGTGCTGGCGGTGATGGGCGCGGGGGCGTATGGTTTTGTGATGAGCAGTAATTACAACACGCGCGGGCGGGCTGCCGAAGTGATGGTCGATGGTGCAGCGGCACATGTGGTGCGTCAGCGTGAATCCGTCGAGTCCTTGTGGGCGCTCGAAACGCTGTTGCCAGAGGTGTAATCATGCGGATTGATTTTACCAAGATGCATGGCTTGGGCAATGATTTTATGGTGATTGATTTGGTGACGCAGCGGATGTCACTGAGTCCCGAATTGATTCGTCAGTTGGCGGATCGGCACTTTGGCATCGGGTTTGATCAGATGTTGATTGTTGAGCCACCTGATCAGCCCGATGTGGATTTTCGCTATCGGATTTTTAATGCCGACGGTTCTGAGGTAGAGCAGTGCGGTAATGGTGTGCGCTGTTTTGCGCGTTTTGTGCATGAGCGACGTTTGACCAAAAAGAAAAAAATCCGTGTGTCGACCAATAGTGGCATCGTCGAGCCAGAGATCAATGCGGAAGGCTGGGTACGCGTCAACATGGGCTATCCGCGTACAGAGCCTGCATTGATTCCGTTTTTGACGGCGCAATCGGCTGACCTGTATCAGGTACAGGTGAATGAGCAAATGGTTGAATTGGATGTGGTCAACATGGGTAATCCGCATACAGTGCTGTGGGTGGATGATGTCAAAACGGCACCTGTTGCTAGCTTGGGAGCGGCCTTGGAGTCTCACGCGCAGTTCCCGCAGCGGGTCAATGTTGGCTTTATGCAGGTGTTGAATCGCCGCGAGATCAATCTGCGAGTATTCGAGCGAGGTACGGGCGAGACGCTGGCCTGTGGAACAGGTGCATGTGCCGCGGTGGTGAGTGGCGTACGGCGCGGGTTGCTGGATGCAGGAGAAGAAATTCGGGTGCACTTGGCAGGTGGTGATTTGTTGATTCAATGGCAAGCGGGTCAGGTGGTGTGGATGACTGGACCGACTGCCAGTGTGTATGAGGGTGTGATCAACCCAAATGAGTTGCCCACCCGCCAATAAATGCTGATGAGCCATGTGGCTGCATGGTTTTGACCAATAACCCGCTGATCTGTGTACGATTGGCGGGTTTTTTTATGGGGGCTTGTATCCTTTTGATTGGTGCTTTGCGACCTGCCTTGCGATTGAGCAGCGGATCATGCAGCTTAGGGCATGACGTTCACAATACACCAATAATGAGGAAGTCCGCATCATGACGCTTGCGTTGCAGTATCAATCTTATCCCACCCATCGTTCGAGTAGCTTGCGCGAAGCTGTGAGTCGCTATCGCTTGGCCGATGAACAGTCCTTGGTGCGTGAGCTGGCGCGGCATGCGACTTTGCCCGAGGCGCTGCAAGAGGCGGTGACTTCGCGTGCATATCGCTTAGTCGAGGTGGTGCGTGCGGGGCGGCGCAATGAGGGAGGAATTGACCAGTTCATGCACAAATATCAGTTGTCGAGCGAGGAAGGCGTGGCGCTGATGTGTGTGGCAGAGGCACTGCTCAGGATTCCAGATGATGAAACTGCTGATGATTTGATTGAGGATCGCATTGCCAGTGCCAATTGGCAGCAGCATTTGGGGCAGGCGGATAGCTTGTTTGTCAATGCGTCAACACTCGGGCTGATGGTCACGGGTAAAGTCATCAACATCAATAGCAGCACAGAAGGCTTATGGGGTGTGCTGGGACGTTTGGTGCAGCGTTCGGGTGAGCCGATGATTCGTGCGGCAGTGCGGCAGGCCATGCGGATCATGGGGCATCAGTTTGTGATGGGACGAACGATTGAGGAGGCGCGTGATCGGGCGCGACCTTGGGAA
>JAYXXU010000383.1:0-3289 GCA_036019135.1 Pseudomonadota bacterium
AACAGTTTGAGCAGGCGCAACAGGCGCTACAGCAGCATCGCACACAGTATGGTGATGATCTGGTGTTGCAGCGCAGGGTGGTTGAGTTACACCAACAAAAAGACAGCACACAGGCGCAGATTGGCCAACTTAAGGACTATCAGCAATATTGCCAGCAGCAAGACCAACGCCAGCAACAACTGGATGATCTTCAGGCAGAGGCCAAACAACTACAACAACAAATTGAACAGCAGCAAACGGCATTGCAACAGATCGAGCAGTGTGTCGAATACAGTCGCATCGAACAGCAGTCATTGACCAAACAATTGCAACGCCAGCGCATGATTCAGCAGCAGTCCGCGACCGACCTGCGCGCAGTACTACAGCCCGAGCAGCCGTGTCCTGTGTGTGGCAGCACGGCTCATCCGTATGCAGGCGATTTGGTTGATTCGGCACAATTGAGCTTGGCCGAGCGACTGTTACAGGACAGCGAACAACAATTACAGCAGTTGATTGAGCAGTGGCAACAGCAGCAACAGCAACAGGTGCAGCAGCAGATAGCGTTGCAGCATCTGCAATATGCTTTGACGCAGTGTGACCACTCACAGCATAGCCTGTCCGAGCAGCTTGCGGCACATGCGCAGAAAAAAAAGCCGTTGCAACTGCAACTTGTTGCCCAGTATGGCGCTGAACAACTGTCGCAGATTGATGCTCTATTGGCACAACAGGTCGCGAATCTCCTACCGCTTGAACAACAGATTGAACAGGTCATCGAGCAACAGAACGCGCGTGAACAGTATCGAAGCCAGCTTGAGCAGGCCAAGCAGATGCTTGAGCAATCTACACTCAAAACCACAAACATGCAGCAGCAGATACAACAGGCTAGCCAGTCGGCTGAGTGGGCGAGCCAGCAGTTTTTGCCGCAGCTTCCAGCTGAGTGGCAACATGAGTGGCAACAGGCTGTTGCTCAATTGCCAGTCCAGCCTGTTCTCTTGTCAGAGCGAGTGGCGCAGTGGCAGTCTTCTATAAAGGCACGGCGACAGCAGTTGGATCGTCGCCAACACATTCGGGAGTCTGTGGCTACATTGCAGCAGCAGCTTGATGTGATGCAAGTGGTACAACACAATCAGCAGCAAGTATGTAGCGAGCAACAACAGCGCCTGACCGAGCGTCAAGCGAGTATTGACCGACTAACACAGCAGATTCAGCAGATTTTGCCACCCGATGTGGCCAGTGTGTCGACATGGCAACGTCAGCTTGAGCAGCACACCACACAGTTGACACAGCAGCAACACATGAGCCAACAGCAACAACAACAGGCCATGCAACAGCAACAGGTCACCCAGCAGCGCATCGACATGCAGCAGCAGCGTTTGGCCGAATGTAAACAAGAGCGGGATGAATGTGCTGCACGCGTATTGGCCTGTTTACAACAGCAGCCTGATCTCAGTCGTGAGCAATTAGAGCAGTTGATGGCCATAACGGATCAGCAACTACAACAGATGCAACAGCATGTGCAACAGCGCCAGCGTGTACTTGATCAAGCGGATGCACGACTTGAACAATGGCAGCAGCAGATGCTGACGCATCACACTCAGCGACCGACCCACGCACAAGCTGACCTGATTCGCGCATACCAGCAACAGCAAGTAGACTTAAAAAATGCCCAAGAGCAACGTGCTGCAACCGTTGCGATGTTGCAGGCAGATACAGAGCAGAGACAACGCTATCAGGCATTAGCACAACAAATCGTTCAAGCTGAAACTGAGCATCAACGCTGGGCAAAACTAGCAGCACCGATTGGTTGTGCGACAGGGGCAACCTTCCGCAAAATCGCGCAAGGCTACCAACTCGATAGCTTATTGTTTTATGCCAATCAGCAGCTTGAATTGTTTAGCCCGCGCTATCGGCTGCAACGTGCGCCGAGTTCGCTGGGCTTACTGGTGATTGATGCCGATCTGGCAGATGAGCGCCGTGCCGTACATTCGCTATCGGGTGGCGAGTCTTTCTTGGTGTCACTGGCATTGGCGCTCGCGTTGGCGCAGATGGCTTCTGGGCAAATGCAAATCGAGTCGTTGTTTATTGATGAGGGATTTGGTTCGCTTGATCCTGAATCGCTGCAAGTGGTGATGGATGCATTGGATCAACTGCAAGGCCAAGGCCGCAAGGTAGCGGTGATTACCCATGTGCAGGAGATGCAAGAGCGTATTCCTGTACAGATTCGGGTCGAACGGCGCGGTTCTGGCCGCAGTGTACTACGGGTGTTGGGTTAAATATATAGCTATATATAAATATAGTTGCAGCATTGACCTGTGTTAAGCGTGCATTCAGTCAATGTGAATCTGCGGTCAAAGCTGTTATACACGAATACAGTCAGCACCCAACCCTTTGGGGTTGTCTTAACCATACGGATACACTGGCGTAGCATCTTGCGCGAAGGCGTTTGAGGTTTTCACCAGATCGTTACGTGGATTATCAACCGAGGAGCGATAGTAGATGAATACTGATCAACCGATTATGGTGACAGGGGCAAGTGGTTATCTGGGCAGTTGGATTATCAAGACGTTGCTTGATCGCGGTTGTACTATCCATGCAACGGTACGAGACCCGAATAAGGCCAGCAGCGTGGCACACCTACAGCAGATGGCTCAACACTCATCTGGCAAGCTGGTATTGTTCAAGGCAGACTTGCTGGAGCAAGGCTCATTTGATGCGGCCATGCAGGGCTGTGAAGTGGTCTTGCATACCGCATCACCGTTTTTGGTCACCGGTTTTAAAGATGCTGAAGCAGCACTGGTCAAACCAGCCCTAGAAGGGACGCGCAATGTGTTGGGTGCGGTCGAGCGCACCGCGTCAGTGAGGCGGGTGGTGTTGACATCCAGTGTGGCGGCGATCTACGGGGATGCGCACGATGTTTTACAGACCCCGAATCAGATTTTTGATGAAAGCATGTGGAATACCAGCAGTAGTGTGCACCATCAGCCCTACCAATATTCCAAAACAGTGGCGGAACGGGAAGCATGGGAATGGGTTGGTCGGCAGCAGCGTTGGGATTTGGTCTGTATCAATCCTGCATTAATTATGGGGCCTGCACTGACCCAAAACAGCCAATCCGCCAGTATTGAAATCTTGCAGCAATTTGGCAATGGTATGATGCGCTTTGGTGCGCCAAAGCTCTGGACAGGCTTGGTGGATGTGCGCGATGTGGCTGAGGCGCATGTGTTGGCGGCATTCAATCCAGAGGCGCATGGGCGGTATATTATTTGTGATCGCACATTGAATCTACTGGAAATGGCCGAAGCGCTGCGAC
>JAYXXU010000384.1:0-1472 GCA_036019135.1 Pseudomonadota bacterium
ATGATGCAGGGCTTTTTAGAATATGGCTCCTCAACCTGGGCTCGAACCAGGGACACACGGATTAACAGTCCGTTGCTCTACCGACTGAGCTATTGAGGAATCGATAGTGACGAAAATTTTAAGGAAAAATGCGCTGAGGGTCAAGGGAGCTTCGGCCAAATATTCATCAGTCAGTGGGGATATGGCATCAATCAGATGTTTTTGGCGGATTAAACTGCATAAAAAAAGCCCCGCGAATGATGCAGGGCTTTTTAGAATATGGCTCCTCAACCTGGGCTCGAACCAGGGACACACGGATTAACAGTCCGTTGCTCTACCGACTGAGCTATTGAGGATCGGTAACGTGGAGCGCATTCTATGGATTGAAGCTTAAGCGGTCAAGTGTTTTATGCAAAAAACTTTTAACCGCTCAAAACTTCATCATCACGCAACGCTGGGCTTATTTGCCTGCTGCCCGATCTACGGCAACGGATGCAATCGCTGCATCCACCCCATCAATGGATGCTACTGCTGTTTTGATGCGGTTGAGTGCATCAACCAACACGTCATCTGCGGTGGCATAAGAAATCCGCATATAACCGCCAAGGCCAAATGCGTCACCAGGAACAACTGCCACGCCAGTTTTTTCCAGTAGCCAATCGGCAAACTCAGTACAAGACTTCAAGCCCAATGCCCGAATCAGCGGACGTACTGAGGCATAGGCATAGAATGCGCCATCAGCAGGCAGGCAGCTAATGCCATGAATGTCATTTAGACCATTCACCACCAAGTCATGACGGCGTTTGAACGCTTCAATCATGGGTTGTAGCACGTCTTGAGGGCCATTCAGTGCCGCTTCTGCGGCAATCTGGCTGATCGACGTTGGATTGGAAGTGGATTGAGACTGCACATTTTTCATGGCATTGATGATTTTGGCTGGACCTGCGGCATAGCCAATCCGCCAGCCTGTCATGGCATAGGCTTTAGAGACACCATTCAACACAAAGGTGCGGTCGTACAAGTCGGGCGCGACATTCACGATGTTATAAAACTGCTCGCCTGTCCAACGAATCGGCTCATACATGTCATCCGATGCGATATACACCTGAGGATGGCGGCGTAGAACCTCAGCCAAGGCGATGAGTTCTTCCTTGGTATAGATCATCCCCGTTGGGTTAGATGGGCTATTGAGTACCAGTAGTTTGGTTTTTGGAGTGATGGCGGCTTCGAGTTGCGCTGCGGTGATTTTAAAACGCTGCTCTTCTGGGCATTTCACGATCACAGGCGTGCCTTCGGCGATGATCACCATGTATTGATAGCTGACCCAAAATGGCGCAGGGATAATTACTTCATCGCCTTTATTAATAAAGGCTAAGGCCAAATTAAAAAAACTTTGTTTGCCACCACACGACACCAAAATCTGGTTCGGTGCATAGTCGAGGTTATTATCACGTTTAAACTTAGCAATAATGGCTTTTTTGAGGCCAGCCGTG
>JAYXXU010000385.1:0-8988 GCA_036019135.1 Pseudomonadota bacterium
AACTGCACCAACTGCACCAACTGCACCAACTGCACCAACTGCACCAACTGCACCAACTGCACCAACTGCACCAACTGCACCAACTGCACCAACTGCACCAACTGCACCAACTGCACCAACTGCAAAAGGCTCACCATTTTTTGAGTTTGGCGGTGAGGAGTATGTTGATACGGCATATTTGGAGCAGAAAGAGTTTAATCTTGAAGGCCGCAAGCGTTTTTATAGTATTCCAGATGGACTGGGTGGTTTGCAGGTGGTTGAGCGTGAAAAAGGTCTAAATCTTGCTGCCTTTACTGAGAGTCGATCAGAAGCTGCCGTGTTGACATTGGCAGATTCGTATCGTCGAATCAGTGCTAGTCAACTACAAGCAATGACTGATCATCAATGTTTTACCGCAAAACAATTGGCCAATGCTAAGCGCCTAACCAGTGATCAGCCAGTTGATTTTTGGCCAAAACCAGGTTTTAAACCTGCTTTTGAGTTTGTGGTTGCCGCAATAGAATCAGAGGTGAAAAGTATTCATCTCATCTCTTATGCGTCAACCAGTCGTGATCCCAGCTATTATTGGCCTTTACCGATTTTTTTGGATCGTCAGGGCTGTATTCTGGAGGGAGTGGCTGGTTTTTATCAGTCACAAACCCCCGCAACTTGGCTGCAGAAAACTGCGCTACAAGGCCGCTTGTCTGTCCCAAAGCAAGCACATTATTTGTTGCTCACACCCTTGGTTGAGGCAGCCGAACTATCGACGATCACTTTGGCTGATCAAGGTCAGCTTCGCTTGACTCCTGTGGGTCTTGCCACCCCCTAATCTGTTGGAAGAATTGACATGGATAAAACAAGCATGATACGCGGATTGTCACTCAGTGCGATGACTTTAGCGCTGGCTGCCTGTAGTGGTGGTAGTAGTACGATTAACACTACCAATAATAATCAAAATGGTGCGGAGCTTACTTCTTGTAATGGCAATGAGTGTGTCGCATTTCAGTTTGTCGATGAGCCAGTGATTAATCTTAATTATAGTTGTGGCTCAGTGGTGAATGTGACAGATAGTCAGGGGATAGGCAGCTGTCCAAACAAGTCACCCGTGACGTTCTATTTACAGTCACCGTCGAGTAATCGAAAAATTTCACTAGGTACAGTGTTGGTAGAGCGCCCAGGCGCCGAAGCTTTAGTTCGCTATACCCCGTTAGATTTGCTATCGGATACTAATAAGGCAAAAATCACTAACCTAACCCAGAGTGAAGCAACTGCAGCAATCAATATTGCACGCCTGTTGCAATCTTTACGCCAGCGTGATCCTCAGACGAATGAGGTGCTTGCACCTTATGTAGAAAGCGCACCTGTGAATCAGATCTTTATTACCAATGATTTAAAGGCCTTTTTGGATGTGCTGCCAGAGGATATTCCTGCTAGTAGCTTTAATGCTGGTAATTTCGAGGAGCGAGTGCAACCTTGGCTAGAAGCGGCGAAGATCAATCTAGAAAGTGCGGACGTAGCTCGCACACGTCTCAATCGAATTATCAAAACCATCAAGGCTGGGGTTTACTATGGAACACCAGCAATCACTGTGCCAGAGGTAGAGGGAAGTGATCAGCTTCCAGGTGGTTTGGGCACTATTGGTGGCTTAAATGATTTGCGGCTGGGAATTGAAGGCGTTGAGCAGGGCAATCCAAATGTGCGAAGTACGATTGCGCTATATAGTTTAGTTGATCGTGAAGGCTTTCATACTGGACAGGCCATGTTTTGGTCGGGCGAGGCCAAAACTGCTGAAGATTCATATAATCTATTCAGAGATAATGATTTTGAAAAGCTACGCCCAGTGAATGCTTTAGGTGGGTTTGATCCGATCACGCATCAAGTCAATGGTCAATGGATTTGGCGTAGTGAGGCGGTACCTGAGCGTCAGATTAATTTTAATCAAGGTCGCTTGATTCGGAACTTCTCAATGGTTGGTAGTGCACGTCTATACGAACTTTATACCACAGAAAAAGA
Organism: Pseudomonadota bacterium; assembly: GCA_036019135.1. GTDB lineage: Bacteria > Pseudomonadota > Gammaproteobacteria > Pseudomonadales > Moraxellaceae > JAYXXU01. The sequence goes on from JAYXXU010000385.1 coordinate 1,993, forward strand.
AGTACCAAACAACACGTTGGGGACATGGCAACAGCCAGCAGCGACGACAGCGGATGGTGTATTGGCGGCAATTACGGGCACGGCAACGATTAGCAAAGCAGCTAATGTGGATAGTTTCCTTGATCCAGCAGTGTGGCGAGTCAAAGAGGCTGTGCGTGAAACAGAGCAGTTCGTATTTCCGTTGCATGTGACCCTAAAGTTCCGCTATTACGGTGGTGATTGTCCAGTCACGACGGGTTGTACAGAGCTACCGGACCTCAGCGTGACGATTCTGGAAAATGGCAATATCATCAGTGATTTTAGCCAAGATACAGACGGGCTAAAAATGACAGGTAACTGCCGTGCAGTTGATCCTGTCTCGCTCAAGGAGTTGGATCAAGATGGTTTGGATACTGGTGTGCAAGAATATCGGGTCGGCGTGGTACGAGCAGCCTATACCAGTACGACCAGTGCCAATGATGCGTTTATTGGGCCGAGTATGTTGTTCTCTGGCACCCAGTTTGGGGTGCATGATGGTCTACAGATTGCCAGTCTTGCCGCCTCTCCTCGTGTCAAAATGAACATTGCAGCCCTAATCGAGGGCAATGGTAACGTCAATATCACTGATTCTAGTACGGAAGAGACCCAAGAGGGTGGTACAGCACCAGCACGCTGGGCAAATATTTTTAATTCCTTCCTGTCCTTAAAAGGTGCAGACGAACTGACCGATGAGCAAAAAGCCTTGGCAAGGCGTGCTTTTGGTGAGGTGAGTGCTACGGTGACCGACTGCTATCGCAGCATCGACCGAGTCAAAAAATAAGCACATAGATGTATTAATCTAAAATAAAAAGGCAGCCAAGCGCTGCCTTTTTGCTTTGGCAATAGAGGTTTAGCTGACAATACGCCAGAACACCATCAAGCCAGCAACAATAAACAGTGCAGTTGCAATCGGCCAAGGTGCTTGGCTAGCCAGTACCAGACTACCAATCAGACCACCGCCTGCAATCCAGTCTAGTCGTCGCTGTTGCTCAATCTGCATGCGCAAGTGCTGTAGTTCTCGCCATTGGCGGTCATGCCACGTGGTCTGTTGCCGCAAGCCATGCAAACTATCAGTGATTAAGGCTGGGAGATCAGTCGCGCCCATGATCAGGCTGGGGAGCTGTTGCCCAAACTCACGTAAGGCTTTGGCTGGATTCATCTGTTGACTGACCCATTCAGTCAGAATGGGTTTGGCAAGTTTCCATATATCAAGCTGAGGATATAGGTCGCGTCCCAAGCCTTCGACATGTACCAGTGTTTTGAGGAGCAGCATCAATTGCGGTGGGATCTCAAGGTGGAAGCGCCGTGCAATATCCATCACTTCGACCAGAATCCCCGCAAAATCTAATTGATCCATCGGCTTAGAAATCATGGGGCCAACGGCACGTCGCATCTCACGCGACAGTGCCGCTTGATCTGTACCAGGTGGAATCCAACCTGCTTGATGCACGACCTGAATCAGTTGGGTAAAGTTGCTTTGCATGACGGAGAGCAGCATGCGTGCCACAGTTAACCGATCTGTGTTTGAAAGCTCACCAACAATCGCACAATCGAGGGCAATAAAGCGTGGGTTGGCAGGGTCAAGGGTTTCGACGAACACATTGCCAGGGTGCATGTCGGCATGAAAAAAATTATCACGGAAGACTTGGGTAAAAAAGATGGTCAGCCCTAACTCGCCCAGCTTGGCGCGATCCATACCCAATCGCTCAAAAGTGGCAAGGTCGGAGACGGGAACGCCTGTAATGCGCTCCGCTACCATGATGTCTTTGCTATCGGTATAGACTTCTGGCACATACATCATCTGTGAGCCAAGGAAGTTTTGGCGCATTTGGCGGGTGTTAGAGGCCTCAAGGCTGAGATCCAGTTCATTCAGGATCACTTGCCGATAGTCGCTGACGATTTGCTGGATATGAATGGCGCGGGCGGCTTCGAGGCGCGACTCTAGCCATTGTGCCACCCATTGCAAGATTTCAAAATCTTTGATGATTTGCTCACGAATTTGGGGGCGAACAATTTTGACAATGACTTCGCGTCCATCGTGTAGGGCGGCCGTATGGACTTGTGCAATGGATGCCGCTGCCAAAGGTAAATCATCAAAACGCGCAAAGAGGGTTTCAATACTCGCGCCCAATGCTTGTTCGACACGTTGTTTGGCAATAGTGGCATCAAATGGGCTGACGCGATCTTGTAAATGCACCAGTTGCGCGAGTAAGTCAGGTGGAATCAAGTCACGGCGTGTAGAGAGCAGTTGCCCCAGCTTGACAAATAGCGGCCCCATGTCTTCGAGCGCATGTTTGAGACGTAAGGGATCATCGATAGTTTTGCTGTTCCATCCCGCAGGATGAATTGCCAGTAAGCGCAGAGCTTGACGGGCGCGTAGAGGCAATTGATCAGCAGGAATCAGGCTATCGAGGCGGTAGTGGGCGGCAATACGCCACAGCTCCAGCAGGCGGGTCGGATGCGGGATCATGGTGGCGAATCACTCCTTAAATATGGGGTTGTGGGGCGGGCGGCTGAGTGTCATCTGGTGTGAGACGCTCTAATCGAGCCTGCAATCGTTCAATATCATTGCGCAGATCACGAACTCCATCTACGAAACGCTCTGCTTGCCAGCGTGGTGCAAATAGCCCCGTTTCTGCTGACAGGCTTTTTTCGGCTTGTGCAGCAAGGCCGTGTTGGGTGTTTTGTAGCCTACGCTTGCCTTCGCTGAGTAACAGCGATAATTGCTGCGCCAGACCATGCCCAAGCCAAGGCGCAAGTACACTGGTGGCGTCAGGTTCTGCCTGTGCCATGATGCGCTGAAGCTGTTGGATCAACGCCAGATCGCCTTGGATCGGAACATTGCCTGTTGTCCCTGGTGTTGAACCCGCCAAGCGAGCCAATGCAACGAGATGCGGGACATGTAGGGTGGTATCCGCTTGGGTTGGACTGTATTGTGGATCGTAAGGGCGTTGCTCAAACAGCGTTCGTTGCGGCTGCTGTGCCATCCCGAGCGGGGTTGGACTCAGACGTACTCGCCCATGATCGAACCACACATCGACGGAGAGTTGCGGCGCATCGGTGACGATACGCAGTTGTTTGCCGTGTAGTTGGTCAAAGCCGAGCCGAGTCGCTGCATCGAGATCAATCCACTGGTTGAACAGGGTTTCAAATGCACCGAGTGCAAGCGTCGCAAACATGGCAATGTCCTCTGGATCGGTGTGTTGAATGCCAAGGCATAATGAACAGTGACTGTATGACAGATTGACAGTTGCCATGATCATGATGCGCTAGGCTGTAAGGTGTTTCAGTGCCGCCGTGTTATTTAAAACCACGATGCAAAGCAACGATACCGCCTGTCAGATTGTGGTAATCACAGCTTTGAAAGCCCGCTTGCTCCATCATTTGCTTAAGGGTGCGCTGATCAGGGTGCATCCGAATCGACTCTGCCAAATAACGATAGCTTTCGGAGTCATTTGCGACCAGCTTGCCCATCACGGGCAGCGCAGTAAAAGAATATAAATCATACAGCTTAGACAACGGCTCAAATACAGGCTTAGAGAATTCCAAAATCAATAAGCGGCCACCTGGCTTGAGTACCCGATACATCGAGCGTAGCGCGGCATCTTTATCGGTCACATTGCGTAGGCCAAAACTAATCGTGAGGACATCAAATGAATTGTCCGCAAATGGCTCAAGCGTTTCGGCATTGGCCAGAATAAACTCAACATTGGTGCAGCCTGCATCCAATAGCCGATCCCGCCCAACATTTAACATCGACTCATTGATGTCCGATAGCACCACACGGCCTGTTTTGCCCACTTCACGGCTAAAGGCTTTGGCCAAATCACCTGTGCCACCTGCGATATCGAGCACATGCTGACCACGTCGCACACCCGATAGCGTAATGGTAAAGCGCTTCCATAAGCGATGAATACCAAAGGACATCAGGTCATTCATCAGATCGTATTTGGCGGCGACGGAATGAAAGACTTCGGCGACTTTTTGTTGTTTTTCTTCGATGGCGACGGTTTTATAACCAAAGTGAGTGGTTTTTGCTTGGGTCGCTTGCTGCTGGCCTTGCGGTGTACCTGTCGGCAATGGTGCTGTCTGGAATTGAGGTTGAGCGCCGGATTGTGCTGTATTGGGCGGGGTGTCGGTCAAATCGGCTGATAAGCTGGTTTGATCGTTAGGCTTTGGGTCTGTCATCACACATGCTCCGATCCCATAGGATAGAATGATCAATCATGAAGTCGATCATGCCAGATTTTAGGGCGGGATGCCGAACAGTCGTTCAGCATCTTGGTATCTGGTCGCTCAAAAAACCAACGGTTGTCTGATCTGAAGTGTTTAGGACTCTAGGGCAGATGTGGGTAGGTCGGCCCAGCGCTTAAATGGATCAGGATGGTTGGTATGAACACGGTCAATGATTTCGCACTCTTGTGCCGTGAATCCCGCAATAAAATCAGCAGCAGAGGTGAGTGGCTTCATGGCGGCGAACCCTTCTGCGGTGAAATCATATACAGGCGCAAAATCATGCTTGTAGGCGGTGTTTTTGGCCATCTTAAATGCCGTTTGGATCATAAATGAGCGGACATACTTGTCGAGTCCTTGCCCTAGCTCATTGAGCAGCGCCATTTGGTGAATACGCTGTTCGGCTTGGTTGGCCTGTTGATAGGCCGCCAGCATACGCGCATCATCTGGCTCAACGATGTGTTGCTGTTGACCCAGTAATAATGTGGCCAATTGTTCGTCGAGTTCAATCGCCAAAACGGCCAGCTCAATTCCGAGTGTGCCTGTACTGATGGCACTATCAGGCACGATTTTTTCGAGTTTTTTGGTTTTTTCGAGCACCCGTTCAAACTGCCCTGCCAGAATATTAAATTCAGCCCCACCATAGAGCCGATTTAAAAAATATTCAGCCATCAAGAGATGATTTGGTTGCGTAAACAAGTCGTGATGCGTGGTTTGCATGCGGTTTTTTTGCCATACTTGGACGGCGTTCAACTGTTCAGCGAGGAGGGTGTTGTGATGATGCTCAAGTGCGCGATAACGTGTGAGTAAGGATTTGAGAGAATCAAATGCAGACATACCGAAGTTCACTGACCAAAAGAAACAGCGCGCAAGCATACTCGATTTTGGGTGAATGATTAAAGAAATAGGACGAAATCCATGACTGGCACAACCCCGAATGATCCTGAACATAGCCTGAGATTGGCGCTGATCGAAGCACAATATGCCCTAAAAAACACAGCGGATGCTTCAAATGGCCGTGGTGTATTGGTGTTGGTCAGTGGGATTGAGCTGGCGGGCAAAGGTGAGGCAGTGATGCAGTTACGCGAGTGGGTTGATCCACGCTTGCTGCAAGTCAGCGCCCATTTGCCGCGCAGTCAAGATTGGCAGCGGCCATTTTGGCAGCCGTATGTGCGTGATTTGCCCGAGCAGGGCGAGTTGGTGGTGTTATTTGGCAACTGGTATGGCGATTTATTGTCTGCTCGTATGGCTGGTGAGTCACAGGGTATTGATCAGACTGAGTTTGTACATCAGTTGGAGATGTTGGCTGAGTTTGAGCAATACCTGAAGCATGAAGGCGTGACGGTGGTCAAATGTTGGTTTGATTTAAGTTGGAAAACGCTACAAAAACGTCTGGATAAGATTGAGCCTAGCTTGCGTCAGTGGCATAAATTACATGGCTTGGATTGGCGTGATCAGGCGCAATATCAGCAGTTACAACAGCTACGTGAGCATTTGGGGCAAGACTGGCTGACGATTGATTGTGAGGAAGGCGATGCGCGAAATTATGCGTTTGCCCAAGCGGTGTTGGCAGGGTTGCAGGCCAAGCGTGTGAGCCCAAAACGCAGCGGCAAACATTGGAAAAATAGTGCTATTCCGCCTGTTTTGCAGTCCCCAGATCGACAGATTTTGCAAAAAGAGCAGTACAAAGCCAAGCGTAAAGACTTGCAAACCGAAGTGACGGCCTTGTTGCGTCAGCGTGGTGAGCGGCCTGTGGTGGTGGTGTTCGAGGGGATGGATGCGGCGGGCAAAGGTGGTGCGATTCGTCGCTTGGTTGCCCAGCTAGATCCGCGCGAGTATCAGATTCATACCATTGCTGCGCCTGAGCCGTATGAGTTGCGCCATCCTTATCTGTGGCGGTTCTGGCGGCGCTTGCCTGATCGCGGTGGGCTAGCCATTTTTGATCGATCATGGTATGGCCGTGTCTTGGTGGAGCGGGTTGAGCAGTTGGCCAGTCCCGTCGATTGGCAGCGGGCATATACTGAGATTAATCAGTTCGAACGCAGTCTGACTGATGCAGGGGCGATTGTGCTGAAGTTTTGGTTGTCGATTGACTCAGATGAGCAGTTGCTGAGGTTTAAAGCGCGTGAACAAACCCCGCACAAGCGCTTTAAACTCACTGATGAGGACTGGCGTAATCGCGAGCGCTGGGATGAGTATGTGCAAGCCGCGTCAGATATGCTGGCACGCACTGATCATGAGTCCGCGCCGTGGGTGGTGATTGCAACCAATGACAAATACACGGCGCGTCTGGCGGTGCTAGAGGCGCTTGAGCGACAATTGCGTCGCTGTCTGATGACCAACTCAGACGGCGCGGGCTGAGCCACCCACCGTTGCGCCGCTACGGTGTTTGTTTTGGATCTGTTTTGCGATTCGATAGCATTCGTCAATATGATCGAATGCGACTTTGCGCATGACAAAATAGCCCATGCTGGCGGCCACCAGTTGTCCACCGAGCGGTACAAATTTGACCACTTGCTTAGAGACGATTTTGCCACCAAGCCCTTGAATTGATCTGCGGACGACGCTGCGCGTCGCCACTAAGCCCGCAAATTCAATGCCGCGATGCCGCATTTCTGTCCAATGCACTTCACGCGTCTTGAGATCAAATGCAGCCATGCGTTCTGGTGCAAGGCCAAAGCGTTCGCTGATGTAGGGGAGGAGTTGAGTCAAAATCCCTGCGTCCACCACCACGTCAAAAAATGG
>JAYXXU010000386.1:0-1758 GCA_036019135.1 Pseudomonadota bacterium
GACAAAAAGCGGGTGCAGTTGATCCGTAGAAGCAGCCCCAGTGCCAGTCCAGACCAGTTGGATTATGTCCAGCAGGAGTTTGCCAATCTGGCATCGAAATTACGGTTGCAGGGAGTTTCTGAAACAACAATTACTGCCGCGATGCAGAAGGGCTTAATGGGTCGTAAAAATGCAGAGATTTGATGTTGCAACAAAACAGGCTGCCATCAATCGGCGTGTGGTGCTGCGCCATCCATCCAGCTTTGGGGTTGTGGTGTTTCGGCCACAGAGTGAGCGGGTTGCTGATGGTTCAGTTGGAGATGTTCCGAATCTAGGGCGGGTTGGGGTCATTGGGGTCATGGATGAGGCGGATCTGGTCTATACCGAATTGGGTGGTGCAAAATTACTTCGCGTCAATGCTGACCAAAATCCTTTGGGCAATTTGCGAGGATTCTCACCGATTGCCGAAACCTTCGATGCCAAGATTGAACCCTTGGCTGAGCCATGTAGCACGGATTGGTTTGTGCCACAGCCACAAGACTTGGTGACGATCTTTCTCGATCCATTACAGCAGACCTATCAAGCGTACTCTATCGTTGATCCACGTTCTGAGACGTTTACAGCGGGGGCTGCCCGTTGGACAGCAACCTATACATTAGAGGCACGGGATGACATCAGTCAGATTGATCCCACCGAGATTCTGGCCGCTTGGCAGTCCTTTCATCAGAGGTGTCGAGCATGAGTGTGGATGACATCACAGCAGATCTGGAGCATTGGCTTTCAACACTATCTGGCCATGAGTTTTATCTGGGTCAAAACTATCACTGCCCCTTTAAAGAGCGCCTGCAAGGCGTACTGATCAGCGATGAGCAGGTGGTCATCAATAAGCTGATCACTGATCTGCCTTATTTGCAGGATTTACGCAGCGCAATACAGATTGAGCGCCGAAACAATGGCATTGACCGCGAGCAATATGTGATTCGGATTGGTGTCTTAGAAGTCATTGGAGGGGCGGCATGAACCAGCAACAGTATATAGACCGTGCTTTTGCACTTGCACAGGATATTCCCATTGCGGCCGAAGCCATCCGACTACAACGGCCACTCTTTGTGGCACAGATTCGTGCCATGGCGGCGATGTTTGCTTTACGAGATGAGGAAAGCAGCCTAGCGGCAGAAGAACGGTTTATGAAGGCACGCGATGCGACGATTGTTGCAGATGCAGCCAACAAAGGAGTCTTGAACGTCGCCAAGAGCGCCCAGCTTGTTGTCGAGATCCAAAACAGTGGTGGCGTGAGTGTGACTTTGGCGCAAGGGCGACTGCTGTACGATGATCAGGGCTTACTCTACCGCCTACTGGCACAAGTGACCATTGCAGCAGGGGAGACGGTACTGGCTGACTTACGACAACAGCGGGTGTTGATTCATGACACCACGGTTGCTGTCAGTGAACCGTTTGCCAAGATTCCCATACCGACCCTTGACCCAGATCATTACCTTGAAGATGTGTCTGTACAGGTGAATGGCGAGCCGTTTTTGTATGCGCCTGATTTTTTAAATGTGGCAGCAGGTGATCCAGCCTATCAGATCGAGATCAATTTACGGCGTGATATGGCCGTACAGTTCGGGGCGAATACGCCAGATGGTACTCCTGCATGGGGTCAGCAGCTTCAGATTGGCGATGTGGTACGGGTTGAGGTGATCCAAACCGCAGGGCGGGTACAGGCACAAGTCGGCAGTCGTATGGGATTGGATTATGCGGTAGACACGGCTGAGGATG
>JAYXXU010000387.1:0-1579 GCA_036019135.1 Pseudomonadota bacterium
TTTGAGGTACACCGTCACCACCGCAGGCTCCATAAACAACTGCTCTTCTGGCAGCGCAGTGGGCTTGATGTCGCCTGTGTCGGGATCACGCATAACATGACTATAAAAGCCATGCAGATCCCGATTGCGCACCTGTGCCTGTAGCGACGCACTATTGATCAAAGCCACAGCACTTGGAATATGATAGCTGCGGACTTCACCGCCAAAATCACGCTTACGGTCTGCCAAGTTATAGCGGATTTTTTCAGATCGACGAAGGGATCTACTCATGGCCATTACCTCTTAAAGTGGATCACCACAGGTGAAGGTCATACAAGCTGTCGCAACGGCTGCATGTGCCAACCCAAGTGGCTGGTTGCCCAAATCCATACGCCGTACCACGCCTTGCATCACATATTCGGCAGGAACGACAGAGCGTAAGGACGGCAAAATCTGTTGAATGTCTGGTAGCGATATTGACTGATCTAACGACAGCACAAAGCGATGGGTCGGAAAATGATTGGGCGTTTCTGCTAACGTCAGGGCGGTGGGATAAGGCAACTGTGCCAGATCACGGTTGTGCCACAACCAATCAATACTGTATTGCTCAGGCCATAGCATCCGCATATAGAAATCTAAAAAATTCAGCCCACGCTTCACCCGCCTTGAACTCCATGCCCGAAAAATATGGGTCATGTGTGCTTCATATCCCGCTTTGTAGTAAATCGAAATGCCATCTTGTGCGCTAAAGCGTGCTTGTGTCTCAAAATCCGCCAACCAAGGCACACCTGAACAATCAATCGAATGATCCCTGTCTGCCAAATGCTCAGCATACAACTGCACAAAAATCTCAGTCAGCGCTTGCTCTAACTCTGTGGCCTGATGACTGGACTCGGTTAGTGGCTTTAAAAATTCCACGTCCCACCCCCACCGTATTTGGCCAACTCCACTTGTACACTGATACTGTTATTGGTCAGGTAACGCCACTCCTCTGGCTTGACCTCAAATGTAGGCAAGATCACTTTGATGTCGCTGGTGGGCTCACGCAAAATGGCAACATCCTGTTCCAGCAGTTTTTGAATATCCTTACTGAGAAAAGCACTGTAGCCACCACGCCCCACAATCGGCTGACCACGGCCATATTTGGCCAGTAGGCTTTGTTTGATGGCCGTCTGGATCTGCGCTTGGTTGCTGTTGGCAGGCACAGTGGCAATCACGGTCAACGCTTGTTCAATCTCGACCACAGGACGCATGATCACCCGCTTGGCATTGTCAGATCGACCGATCAGATTGCGCACCGTGGTTTCGATGTTTGTAGGATTCTCTCCCTCCACGTAGGCACTGATATACAGCGCCCGAATACTGTCCAACGTGGCACGACCCAACCGATCCTCAACCTGTTCATTCGATACCCCGATAAACAGGGCATCAGGCATATAACGGCGTAGCAATGCATCGTAGTTGGACAGGTATACCGCATCGTGGTCATACATGGATGGATAACGGCACAAGTCCTGTAGTTGGCGAATGCTAAGCGGATCAGCACCATTACTACTGACCGTATGCACCGTAAAACTCAGACCATCCTCAGCCGTGTCTA
>JAYXXU010000388.1:0-3520 GCA_036019135.1 Pseudomonadota bacterium
TCCCCAGACTTCATAAAACAGCCATGTTAAAATCACCTGCATGGTCACCTCCCTCGGTGACATTTGATAGCCTGACTTCGGTCAGGTTTTTTTTCGCCTGCTCGCCTTACCTCACAAATTCCGTCTTTTCTCGTCACATTTTCTGCTCATTCAAAGGCCATGCACGCCAGTACTGGCGCGGCCTGAGCCACTTTCGTCTCGGTCGTCACAAATGCCATTTTTTTATCCCAGGCGAGGCGGGGTCTCGATTGCGTTTTTCCAAAAAAAAGCCACCGCATGGGTGGCTGAGGGTTGATGTGTTGCTATTGTTGTTCGGAACTCATCTGTAACTGGTATGGCTTAAACCGAATCACCTCCTCGCCCAACCATTCATTGATCGCCAGCATGCGTTGCTGTAAGGGGATCAGTTCATTAATCACGAACACCCGTGCTGCCTTTTCGACATCTCCAAAGCCACTGGTGTTGGTGGGTGTAGCGCCCATCAACTGGGGTGGTACGCGGTGGACGGCTGCAATATCGATCCGACTGGCTTCTTTGATATGCCAGAATTCGTCCTTGGCTGCGACCTCGCTAATCGGCAGGATCTGGATGCCGTCTTTTTTACCGTTCGGTGAGTACAAGAACAGGTTACGGAAGTTGCCCACGCCCTTAGATTCTTTGAGGGCTTTGCGCATACTGTCGATGTCATCCTTATTCTGAGCTGGATCGGTGACATACATGATAAAGCCTGCATGAGAGCCATTCAGATAGTACTTGCGTCGGAATAAGGTGGCTGCCTCATCCAGCCATGCCGCATTCATGGCTGACAGGTACTCAGGTGATCCGTAGATTTCTTGGTTGATATCAGGCTCCATCAGGTGACAGACGCTGTCTGGCTCAAACTCATGATCATCTTTGATGCTGCCTGTTACGAAGTAAAATTGCCCTTCATTCTTGCCAACACGCATGTATTTGGCCAGAGGCGCACGGAGGCGGATTGGTCGGCCTGACATGGCATCTTGCCGTTCGACGTAGCCGTTGCCAAACACTAAAAAATCCAGCACAAAACGGCTGAATTCCAGCTGACTAAACAGTGGATGCGGTTGAAAGGTGCTGACCAGAATATTGCGTTTCACATATAGTGCACTGGCATGATGTGGACTGGCGCGCATGGTTAGCGCCAGCCCATCTAAATCCATTGGCGGTGAATACCATTTTTCACTGACCATTGAGCATTCACCGAAATACACTGAAGCGCGCTGATCCAGCACTGGCACTGGATCACCAAAGGTGAAAGCCTCCATATGCGGTGGCTGTGGCAACGGTGTGGTATCTAAGGGACTGTAATGCAGTGGATCGCCGTTGGTGGTCACCAGTTGCTTGGGTTGGCTCATTCGTATAGCTCCATCATATTTTCGGATTGCTCGCTAATCGCAAGCGGCTCGTGGTGCAAGGCATGCATAAACGCCCACGCCAAATCGGCATGGCCAGTCTCTTCTGATCGTTCTGCTTTGTAGGTGACAGCGCGTTCGCTGTTGGTCAGGGTCTTGTGGATGGCAACAAAGCTGGCCACGACATCTGTCCAGCTCAAGTCGAACTGCAAACGGCCTTTGTGGATCACGTCTTTGGCTTTCAATACAAACTGGCTCTTAAGTTCTGGTGTGTAGAGCAGCTTGGTCGCGGCTGGGTAGAATTTCACGACTTCCTCATAGAAACCTACCCCCATACCCGTTGCATCGATCCCAAGGTACTCGACGTTATAACGGGTCAGAATTTCGTCCTTTAGGTAGGCAGCCTGTGCCGTAAAATCAGAGCCTTGGAATTGGATGCGCTCCACTGCCCGCAATAAACCACCCGATACAGTCGGTGCGGCCACGACCACCAAACCAGCACTGTCACCCGACAGTGCTGGGTCATAGCCAACCCAGACAGGGTGATTGCCAAGTGGTCTTGGGCTGTACGGTCGCATGTCTGTCCACAACTCTTCAGTGTCGACCATGCAGCTCATCAGTTCGCTGACCGTAAAAGCCGACTGGGTGTCGTCGATAAACTGACACATCAGCAGGTTTTCATATTCGTCTGGGCTGTATTCAATCCGCAGCTGCTCAAGATCAAACAGGTCACAGCCGCCTTCTAGGGCATCTTCGACGGTGACCACTTGCCGCCACTGCCCGTCTTCACACAGCCGACCGTCTTTTAAAGCAGCATGGCTGGTGTCGAAATTGACCCGCTCCTCTTTGCGCCGACTGATATTAAATAGTCCACCTGTCCAGAATTTATAGGCTTGGTGCTGTTTGGAGGATGGTGTGGAGATATAGGTCTGCCGCCATTTTTTATGCATGGCCATGCCAGAGGCGACTTTGCGAAACTCAATAAAGCGATGAATCCAGAAGTATTCGTCCAGATAAATGTTGCCGTGATACGACTGGGCTGTTCTTGAGTTGGTTCCCAAAAATCGTAATTCTGCACCGTTGGGCAACAGGATCGGATCACCCGTCAATTGCACGCCAGTGGTATCCAGTACAAACTGGACGATGTACTGGCGGAACACGAGGGCTTGGTTTTTTGAGGCCGATAGGAAAATCTGGTTGCGGCCTGTTTCGAGGGCATCGATCAATGCTTCACGGGCGAAATACCACGTTGCACCGATCTGGCGGCTTTTAAGAATGTTACGAATACGGTTGTGTTGACCAGCACGACACCAGACCCTTTGATATTCAAACAGTCCCGTATTAAACGCCTCAATGAGCTGCTGTTGTTGCTCATCATCCAGTTGGTTCGGCTGATTGGGTGTCCGTTCGCCTTTGCCTCGATTGCCGAGCTTATGGTTTAGATCTTTGAGCTTGCCAGTTTCTTGATAGTGCTTTTGTTTAGCGATTTCGGTCATTTGCCGACCGAGTAAGTCGATCTCCTTAAAGTCCTTGCCGTCTTTGTCGTTTTTAAAGATCAGCTGCACCATGCGGCACTCGAGCGAGCCTTCCACGCGATCAAGTGCGGAGTACTCCTCCCATTTGCCGCTGTCCTTCCAGCCTTGCACCGTAGTGCGTGGTAGCTCTAAAAACTCAGCAATCGATTTAATCCGCCAGCCCATCCAATACAGGGTGCGGGCTGCGATTTGGGCATTGTCGCCAATCGGGACTGGTGGTGCAGCCGTCAGCTGCGAGGGGTTTTGACGGGACATGAATCACGGCCTGAAATCATCTTCTGCTCAGGCTATGGATTATTTTCTGTGACTGCTGTGTCAGCAGGTGTGATGATGGGCGCAAACACACCTAAACCTTGAGTATTAAAAGCTGATTTTTAGAGACTGCCAATCAAAACAAAAAAACCCCACGTATACACCGTGATACTGATGTGGCAGTAAGAAACTTTCAGTTCCACCTGGAGCAAATCCTAATTTACCCCAATCGATTAAAAACACCTCACCCCATTGGTAAGATTGATTACATATGCCCGTCTGGGGTTTAACATTTCCACCTCCAGTTTGCTGTCGGATCAATTGTTCTAAAAACTGCTCCATTTGCAAATTATTGACAATCAG
>JAYXXU010000389.1:0-2407 GCA_036019135.1 Pseudomonadota bacterium
GAAATGCAACGTCAGTATCCAGTGAGCGTGCAGCACTTGAAAACCTGATGATTAAGCTGGGTATCCCAGTAGATACGCTGGAAGCGGTCGAGACCACCGATGATGCCATGCGTGAACAGTCACAGACCCGCTATGCTGTGACTGTGCCACAAGACTGGATACCACCGGGTACCGCCCCTGACGATAGCGTGCCACCCAAAGCTGCGCCACTGGCCAACAGCAAAGCCATCAATGCTGTGAGTATGTTCTCAGCGTTGTTTCAGGCAAATAATCAAGAGCCAGTTGACCCAGACCATCGTGATGCAATGCTGCCCGCCAACCTGATCGATCAGCAAGGTGGTTTGACTGAACGCGGTCAAAATCTGATGAACCAGCTCAATGCACCATCGCTGTCAGATGCTCAGGCTGAGGAACTGGTCAGTATTGTATTGGCCTACCGTCCACCTGCTGCGGCTACATACGGTGAATTGGTACAGGCCATCAACCACTGCCAGACCGTCAACCAAGTATCCGCCTTGGTCAACCGTATTCACCAACACACACCTTCGACCGAACGGCAGGCACTGTACGCACTGCAAAATGAGCGTATTGAGACGTTAAAAAACAATAATTCAACTGATACTAGAGGAGCTTGATCATGGCCAAACGACCGATTCATGAGTTGAGTATTGAAGAAAAATCCATGCTCAAGGCTCAGTTTATTACAGCACTACCCGATGATACCTTCCAGCAGGAAACCATTGCGCTCTACTATGACTGCTCGGTGTCATTGCTGCAAAAGTGGCGTAGTCATGGTGGAGGACCAGCCTATCAAAAGATAGGCCGCACCATCATCTACAAGAAGCGCGATGTCATAGATTTCTTCAACTCACGGCGGTATTCCAATACAGCACAGTATGCAACAGTCTCCTAGTCAGGAGGCTGGCTACTGCCCAAATAAACCGCCTCAATCGCATTCATGGCTTCACGCAGCTTTGACATCGACACTTGCACATAGTTTGCAGTCACATCGCCCGAAATATGGTTGAGCAGCCGCTTAATCGTGTAATGCCCATAGTCCAAATGATTGGCAATTGAAGCAAATGTACGGCGCAGATCATGTTGGCTTTTTTGCACACCCGTTTTTTCGTTAATGCGCTTGAGCGCCGTCATTGCACTCACCACATGCCCACACTCGGAACGACTTGAAGCAAACACCCATTCAGAATGCTTTTTAGCGTGGCGTTTAATTAATAAATCAAGCAAATAATGCCCTACAGGCAACACGTGATCGACACCGTTTTTGGGATCTAAAAACATCACCGTCCCATGCTTCAAATCAACATTCTGCCATGCTAATGACTCAGCCTCATTGCGACGGCAACCCGTCAGCATGATAAAAATAAGCATATCGCGTACAGCGTGTTTCGTCCCATCATCACGCAAGCTAGACTCATCAATGTAGTCTTGTGTGTGTTTAAAAAACTCAGGAATATCCGAACCGATCAAACGACCACGACGCGGCTTAATGTGATTCCAGCTTTTTTTGGCCTCAAGGATTTTTACTGGATTCACCTTAGTGATCGGACTGTCATCATCTGAATAAGTGATATACGCATGATTCCAGACTGCACGAAACACCTGCATCGTTAGGTTAGCTTGGGATGGACTATAAGCGGTCAGTTGCTCATGCCGCTCCTGCACCTCCGTTCTGTTGATCTCAAAAATCACTCGACCCAACCAATCAGGTAAAAACGCATTCATGCAATGCTGGTATGTTCGGATAGACAACGGCTTGAGCTGCTTTTCTTTTAGGTACAACGCCAGACTTTCGCCCAGCGTTGGGTAACTTTTCTGTTCCACTTGAGCAGGTGCATCTGCCACTTGATTAAAACGACCACTGGCAATATCCGCCAGTATCTGTTGCGCCTTTGCGCGTGCTTCTGCTGCGGTGATATCCGTGTGGCGACCAAGCACAACGCGATGCAGCTTGCCGCTCTTACGCCGCTCCACGACATAAACCTTCGACTTGACCGTTAGCCGAATGGCAAAACCTGTCAGGTCAGAGTCGCGGATAATCTTTTGCCCAGACTCGACAAACTCAAGCTGATCGACAAAAGACTTATTGATTTTTGGCATACGAATACTAACATTCAGTGGTATGAATGCAGTATATGTAGACTGCCATTGGCTGTCTACAAAAGAGCTACAAAGCTAAAAATCTACAAAAAACTCAAGGTCTATTTCATCATAAGACCTTGAATTATAACAATATAAGTAGGCCAGAAAGACAGGCTTGCTAGAAGCGCCAGTTATAAAACATATCAACAGCTTTCTCTAATGCAGAGCTGGCCTCGACATACAAGCGGCGATTGATCTGATAGCGCAACGTCAGCTTGTTGACAGGCGTAAACACCCCAACACCATA
>JAYXXU010000390.1:0-2009 GCA_036019135.1 Pseudomonadota bacterium
AAACACCGTCACTCTAGTCAACTGCTGGCACTACTCGCTGCGACAACACCGCTATCAGCGATGTGCGCCCCAACCGACACACCAACGCTACCCACCATTGAAGTTCAAGCCAAACAAAATCCTTATAAAGCAGATAGCACCAGCTCCGTCAAGCAAACCCAGCCCTTAGTCGACACACCACAGACGATTACGGTCATTAAAAAAGAATTACTACAAGATCAAGGGGCTACCACCTTGGTAGAAGCACTGCGTAACAGTCCTGGCATTACCCTGCAATTGGGGGAAAATGGCAATACTGCCAGTGGCGATACCTTCCAAATGCGCGGCTTTTCGACCCAAAACTCTACTTTAGTTGATGGGATTCGTGATCTTGGTGCTACAACGCGGGATGTGTTTAATCTTGAGCAAGTCGAAGTGATCAAAGGGCCAGCAGGCTCAGAAATTGGCCGTGGTGCATCGTCAGGCTATGTCAATCTGGTCAGCAAACTGCCTCAAAGCAACAATAATAAAAGCATCGGTCTGGCATGGAGTACTGCCAATCACAAACGTCTGACTGCCGATCTGAATCAAGACTTAGGCGATGGCATGGCCGCTCGCCTCAATGCCATGTGGCAAGATGGTGGGGTCGAAGGTCGGGATGTGGTTGAGCGCAACGGTTATGCGATTGCCCCTGCTTTTGCCTTTGGTTTGGGTGCTGACACACGTTTTTATCTGTATTCACAACATGTGCACCAAGAAAATATTCCTGATGGTGGCATTCCGACCATTGGCCGTGAAGGGTTTGTGGTTGTGCCTGCGGCAAACGCCACTGCTGAGCAAATCACCGCCGCCAATGCTGCTGGTGCCGCACCTGCCGTTAATCATAAAAACTACTATGGCAGCGTGCATGATTTGGAGGAGGTTGATGCGCACATGGCCACGGTCAGAGTCGAGCATGACTTGAATGACAGTCTATCGATCCAAAACTTAACTCGTATCGGCCAAACAGAAATGACGCGTAGTCTAACGGGGATCATGGCCTTAGCCATCGTCAATCCCGCCGACCGCAACACATGGACGGTCAGCCGTTCGGTACAAGGGGTTGATCAAACCAATAAAATCCTTGCCAATCAGACCAATCTTAAACTTGCCTTTGCCACTGGCGCGATCAGCCATGATGTGGTGGCGGGGTTCGAAATCAGTCAAGAAAAACAAGAAAACCATACCATGGCACTTGCACCAAAGGGCGTATTGAACCCTATTGTCCCCCCTGCCAATCTCTACCAACCCAACGCCAATGATCGGCTACCTTCATTGCTCCGCACAGGCGCATACAGTCGTGGCGAAACCCAGACGACTGCGATATACCTCTTTGACACAATCAAACTCAATGACCAGCTCCAAGTCAATGCAGGTATCCGAGCTGATCGCTACACCACCAAAACTGATGCCTTAGCTATCAGCACCAATCAAACCACATTGGCCGTGACCGAAACCACAACCGATCTTGAAAAATCCGATACGCTGATCAGTTGGAATCTTGGCACATTGTTCAAACCCACTGACAACAGCAGTATCTATGCCAGCTATGCCAAATCCCTCACACCACCAGGCAGTTCAAACTTTAGCTTGAGTTCTACCGAAAACAACGCCAATAATCCCAATGTCGACCCACAAGAAACCCATAACTATGAAGTCGGCGCGAAGTGGGATGTCATGGCAGGTAAACTTGGGTTGTCGGCTGCTTTATACCGCACATAGAATGAAAACCAACTGACTGTCACTCCTGCTGATGGTTTGTATAGGCATGAAGGTGAAATTCAGATTCAAGGGATTGAACTGAGTGCGGTCGGCAAACTCAGCCCTGTCTGGGACATTTCCTCTGGCCTCACCACTATGGATGCCAAACAAAAAAACCAACGCAGTATTAATAGCAGAACTGGCATAGCCTCTGTCACCGATGGCGTACGCTGGACACCTGATTTTGCAGCAACCTTATGGTCAACGTACACTATGGGTGCTATCAAATT
>JAYXXU010000391.1:0-5038 GCA_036019135.1 Pseudomonadota bacterium
ATCCAACAGATCACGCACTGAGATATTTACCGAAATGCAGACTGGATGACCTAACGCTTGGAAGCGAGCGGCATCCTGACAGCCGCGCTGAATCACCCAACGGGTCAGCTCTCGAATATCACTGGTCTGCTCAGCAAACGGGATAAACTCACTCGGCGGCACAAACCCACGTGTCGGATGCTGCCACCGAATCAAGGCCTCTACCTGCGCCAGTCCTTCTTTATGCTGTGGCTGCAAAGCGATTTTGGGTTGAAAATATAGCATCAACTGATTGCTTGATAATGCTGCTTTTAGCTCCCCTAATAAAGATAAATGTTCCGCCCGAAAACGCTGCCGCTCAGGATTATAGATTTTGAGGCCAACCCGATCCTCCTTGCCAATGTAAACCGCCTCATCCGCACAGCACATCAGATCGACTGCATTTTTGGCATGCTCTGGATAATGCGCCACACCAATCGTGGCGCGCACATCAATAGTACGCTCTGCCACCTGCAAGGGCTGCGCAAACAACTGCTGCATCTGGTCAATCAACTGATACCAATCCGTATTGCTCGAATCGATTAGAATCGAGAACTCATCTCCACCAAACCTTCCAAGCACATGCTGCTCAGGCAAAATCGCTTGTAACTGCTTGGCAAATGCTGCCAAAACCTGATCACCAAAGGGATGTCCCAACGTATCATTAATCTGTTGAAAACGATCAATATTGATCAAGATTGCACTCATTGGTTGCTGGGTGGCCAGCAACGGCTCAATCTGCCGTAAAAATCCTGTTCGGTTATAAACGCCTGTAAGTAAGTCCTGCTCTGCAATCGCCAGTACACGTTGCTCACGTTGTTGAATCGCATTTTGCATATGGCTTAGGCTATTGGCCAACTCAGCCAGCTCTCGGGTTTTTGGTGGAGTAATGACCTGCTGATAGTCGCCCTGCTGAATATGCTGTGCGGTACGCATCAGTTGCTGTAATGGACGGGTCACCATCCGTGCAATCATGACACTGGTCAAGCCAATCAATAAAAAGCTTAGCAATGCAAATAATAAAATGACTTTAAACAACTCATAAAATGGTGCAAACACACGACTACTGGGATATTGCAGTATCACAGCATAGGTATTCGCGGCAGGATGTGTCAGTAACCAACGTGACTGATATGCCGTTTCTGCCAACTGCACACTACGCTGTGATGCATCTAATTGCATCAAATCAACTTGAGCAGGTTTGTCTAGACTACTGGCCAAGACCACTTTTGGTGTCGGCTGCATTTGCACAAAAGACACATCAACGGCCAATCGGTCACGTAGCTGATAAGCCATGTGATGATCAACGCGGGTGATCACCGTCAACCAACCCAATTGGGATTGCTGGGCTTGTGGCCAACGTACGGGAACAATGGCGATTTGGTACAGCTGCTGATTGAGGACATCGGTCGCCGTCGCCATGCCTTCTAACTGCGCTTGCGCCCAGACAGCCGACCACATGGCCTGCAAGTCTGTCTTGAGTGTCGGATCACCGACTGCAATCTGATGCTGTGGATCATAATAGGATAGCAATTCGGCAGGTCGCTCAAACACAGCGGCTCGAAACAACTGCTGCATAATCTCGGCATCAAACCCACCCGCCACTTGCTGTAATGCAATTTGATGTGCCAGCATTTGCGTTCGCTGCAATAGCCGTTCATCTTGTTCTTGTTTTGCCAAATAGTAGGCACTTTCGGCCTGATCTAATAAATGATTGGCTTGCTGTTGAAAGACATAGAATCCCACCCAGCCAAACACCACCACACAGATGCCAATCGACAAAGCCACCATCGCGGTCAATAGCAACTTAATGCGTACACGTAATGACTGTAATGGCCGCATGCCTGTTCTCTCCCTGATCTTATGCACGAACCACACCTTCAGACTCATGCTGATTTTGTGCAGCTTATCAGAAAGTTAAACCAATCCATATGACGATGTGTGACGTTAGATCTGTTATCGATCAGCATTAATCACCAAAATAGTGCATTATATTTTAACAGCACCAAAATAGCGCAAAAAACCCATTCACCAACTGCCTGATTTTCGACCACCCGTAGTAACGACGCGCTGTTGGTCATCAGGCTGGCGATTTTTGCACCTTTTATGCTCAGATTCGTAGCACTTGGCGTGCGCTTTGCTTAGTCAAGCCTTGATCTTGTGCATCATGCAGCCCTGCCATACTGGAGAATCTATTTGTGAACCCCCGCCCACAGGCGAATCACCACGGCCTTGTTGATCATATGTTAACGGCTGTGATGCAAGTCTCGCCTGATCTCATGATTGAATATATGAACCCAGCCTGCGAAGCACTGCTTGAACTCAGTCAATTCCGTGCGACTGGACAACCCTTGCTGTCGGTGTTGTATGAACATGATGCCAAATTTGATACTGAAGCGGCCATTTTACGCACGCTGCATACGGGGCAACCCTATACACGCCGTGAGGCCATGCTTCGGGTCGGACTACGTGACAAGGCGGTGGATTATAGTGTCTCACTGATGATTGATGATCGACCTGGCGCAATTGATCAGCGCCTGCTGGTTGAGATCCAGCCAATTGATCGGCTCATTCGGATCAGTCGAGATGAGCATTTAGTACAACAACACCAAATCGCGCGACAATTAATTCGGGGCGTCGCACACGAAATTAAGAACCCGTTGGGGGGAATTCGTGGTGCAACACAGTTACTTGCGCGCAGTCTGCCTGAAGGCAGCGTCAGTGAATATACCGACATTATCATCAGCGAAGTTGACCGTCTTAAGCTGCTGGCCGATACCATGCTCGGATCACGGCACATGCCCGAGATGCAGCCTGTAAATATTCATGAGCCTCTCGAACGTGTTCGCAGCCTGATACTGAGCCAGACAGGCGGTGCGGTAGACGTCAAGCGAGACTATGATTTGTCCTTGCCTGATGTACGCGCTGACCGTGATCAATTGATTCAGGTCATGCTCAATATTAGCGTCAATGCCGTACAAGCCATGACCGAAAATCCCAAAGCCATGCGCAAACGTGCACCACAACTGACTTTTCGTACCCGTATTCAACGCATGTTTACCATCAACGGTATGCTCAACCGCAGTGTGGTTCGAATCGATATTGAGGACAATGGGCCTGGCATTCCCCCTGATTTAGCAGAGTCTGTGTTTTATCCAATGGTAACTGGACGTGCCAGCGGGACGGGACTTGGCCTGAGCATTGCACAAGACATCGTACACCAGCACCGCGGATTACTAGAATGCCAATCCCAGCCGGGATGCACCGTATTTACCTTATACCTGCTTTGGGAGTAACACCATGTCGAACGAAACCATTTGGGTCATTGATGATGACCGCGCGATGCGCTGGGTGCTTGAAAAAACCTTTAAAGAAGAAGGCTTCAAAGTCGTCAGCTTTGAAGAGAGCCAAAGCGCCTTAGATCGACTCGAAACCACGCAGCCAGATGTGATTATTACTGACATTCGCATGCCAGGCATGGATGGGCTGACATTTTTGTCACGCGTCAAGGCCACACACGCCGAACTACCCGTCATTATTATGACAGCGCATTCAGACTTAGAGTCAGCCGTGTCCAGCTATCAAACAGGTGCATTTGAATACCTGCCCAAGCCATTCGATATTGATGAAGCCCTACTACTGGTTGGCCGCGCAATTCAGCACAATGCCCGCCTACAAAATAGCGACAGCACACGACCAGCACCGCTCCGCGCAGTCGATATTATTGGCGAATCCCCTGCTATGCAGGAAGTTTTTCGAGCGATTGGCCGCTTGTCTCAATCGCACATCACCGTACTGATCAATGGAGAATCAGGCACTGGTAAAGAATTGGTTGCCCATGCATTGCATCGCCACTCGCCACGCGCTAGCAAACCATTCATTGCTTTGAATATGGCAGCAATCCCCAAAGACTTGATGGAAACTGAATTATTCGGGCATGAAAAAGGTGCGTTCACAGGCGCAAACTCACAGCGACATGGTCGATTTGAGCAGGCCAATGGCGGCACGTTGTTTTTGGATGAGATCGGTGATATGCCGTTTGAAACCCAAACACGCTTGCTGCGGGTATTGGCGGATGGTGAATTCTATCGGGTTGGTGGACATATTCCCGTCAAAGTTGATGTCCGCATCATTGCTGCCACCCACCAAGACCTTGAAAAACTGGTCGCAGAAGGCAAATTCCGTGAGGATTTATATCATCGTCTGAACGTGATCCGCATCCATATCCCTCGGTTACGCGACCGTAGCGAAGATATTCCGATGCTATCGGCACACTTTTTGGCGCGGGCTGGTCGAGAGCTTTCGGTCGAACCGAAACAACTGCGCCCCGAAACCATCGCCATCATGCAACAACTGCCGTGGCAAGGCAATGTGCGCCAACTCGAAAACACCTGTCGTTGGCTCACTGTCATGGCCAGTGGACGAGAGATTTTTCCAAATGACTTGCCACCTGAGCTCAAATCCCCCACATCGCTCACGACATCTAGCACACTTGCGCACACCACCAATACCACACCACAACCTCAACCAGAAGCCGCACTGAGCACACCAGATTTGACCAGTGATTGGCAAACTTTGCTTGGGCTGTGGGCTAGAAAAAGTCTGCAAAGTGGCGAACAGCAACTGCTGAATCAAGCCCTTCCTGCCTTTGAGCGCGTGATGATTGAGGCTGCCTTGGCACACAGCCAAGGTCGTAAACGTCTTGCCGCAGAATTATTAGGTTGGGGACGCAACACACTGACCCGCAAGCTCAATGAGCTGGGCATGAATGATGGCGATGATGATGAGGATGTCGCTTAGTGCTGATGTCGTTGAGTCCTGAGCGAGATAGATAACCAAACTCCCCAGTCATGGGGAGCGCATTAATCCATTGCACGCCAAAAACAACCTGACCGTAAATATCAGAGACAACAAAAAACCCCCAAATTGCGGGTTTTTTTTTAGTGTCTTTCACGGTATATGGTGGGGGTGTAGAGACTAGAAATCTTACACCTTTCGGCGCCAGACACAAAATATGGTG